>CAYWRV010000077.1:0-9525 GCA_964460865.1 uncultured Smithella sp.
GAACAGCCGGACCTGGCGACGCGTGCCGCTACCTGGTATCTGAAGTTAAGGGAGAAGTTCAGACGATAGAAGATCGCACCGGAACGCAGAGGCCGCCCTGGGATGTTTCAGTTAATTTCGGACTGATTCGCCCATTCCATGTGAGGAAAGCGGTGGAGCACCTCTCCTTTTCGTGCCACTTTCTTGCCGGCAAAATGGTAAGCAAATATTACCCCGCCGCTTACGCCCGCCTGCATGTTTTGCAGGCATTTTCGATGGTGCTCACCCGAAACTTTAACCCGAAATTAATACGGGCCAAAGAAGACCATTGCGTAAAAAAACAATCTACGACAAGGCAGAGAAGTGTCGCGCCTGAATATGCAGGGCGGTCAGACAGCTCTTCTATCGAGATGCGATTTCCCTGAATTATCCGGGCGATCAATCCCAGAGATTCACGACCGTTCTGCCACGGTGCCTTCCAGACTTTATTTCATCCATGGCTTCCCCTACACCTTTCAAGGAAATCTCCGAGGCCAGTTCTTCCATCCAGGGGAATTTCCACTGGCTGGCGATCATATCCCAGGCTTTTTGCCGTCGGGGCATCGGGCAGTTTTGTGAGTCGATTCCATAAAGAGTCACACCGCGCAAAATGAACGGAAACACCGTCATGTTCAGGTTTTGTGAGATGACATTCCCGCAGCAGGTAATGGCTCCGTAGCTCTTTATTGAGCGGATTGCCGACGTCAGGGCATCACCGCCTAACGTATCCACGCATTTGGTCCATCTGTCTTTGAGCATCGGCCGGCCGCTGGTATCAATCAGTTCTGAAGGTTCGATGACCTGCTTTGCACCGATCTTTTTCAGAAACCCGCTTTCATCCTGAAGGCTGTTCAGCGCTGTGACGTTATACCCGGCATGAGAAAGAATGGATACGGCAATGCTGCCGACGCCGCCGCTGGCACCGGTCACCAGGATTTCATCGGCCGGATCCATGCCGAATTCCACCAGGCGCAAAATGGATAATGCCGCGGTAAATCCGGCTGTTCCGAAAATCATACTCTCCCGGAAAGACAGGCCGGCCGGTTTGCGCACCACCCAGGATGAAGGCACCCGAATGTATTGGCCCAGTCCGCCGGATGTATTCATTCCCAGATCATAGCTGGTCACGATGACCTCGTCGCCGGGCTTGAAATCATCAGAGCTGCTTTCTTCGACAATTCCGGCGGCATCGATGCCGGGTGTGTGGGGATATTTTTTCGTGACGCCCCGGTTACCGTTGGCGGAGAGCATATCTTTATAATTAAGTGATGAGAACAGCACTTTAACCAGTACGTCCCCCGCGGGAAGGCCTTCAGTTGACAACTCTTCAATAGCCATTGTAAATTGATTTTCATCAGCTTCCCTTACCATCAGCCCTTTGTACGCTTTAGTTCCCATGTTGATGTCCTCCTGATTTATAAAATAATGCCTGATTGCCAATTAAGCCGCATCCTGTATTTTCAGAGCGACTTTCAGAAATGAAATTCGATCACATGCCATACATTAACAACATGGCCCGTTAATTTATGGATTATCCCACTGTTTGTAATTTTGTTCAACCGGAGAATAGGAAAAGACACAGGAATGATGATGATCGACCGGTCCAGCGCCGTCAGGTCATTTCCCGTCGAAATTAAATTGTTTACCGGCGGGCCTTTTCCTGCTAAAGTACGCCCCATGTTTCACCGTGCTGGCGACTGGCTTATCGGGTCGCCTGTCAATAGTGGGTGATTATTCATCGCTTGCCCGTTTAACGCGTTTTTTGTCGTACTAAACATCATCTCAACTTTAACATCCGGGCGTGAAGCCCCTGTGCGTAAAATAAATCAAGTATACCGATCCGGCCTGATTGGCCGGGAAACGGAACCGGAGGTATTGATGAAGTAAGCCAACAAGAAGCAAAGGAGGGAAAGGAAAATGGAAAGAAGCGAAAAGTATTGCTGGAGCGTGCCACGTCCGCCGGGCTTCCTCAATGTCGGACTCATCTTGAAAAACGCCGCCATCTCGTATCCCGGAAAAACAATCATCAACGCCAACACAGGTGAGGAGCGGACCTACCGGGATGTCGACAGGCGTGCCAACAGTGTCGCACAGGGCCTGCTGGCGCGGGGGGAACCTGGCGATTTTGTCGGTGTTTTGACCAGGTTGAGCATCATCGAGTCTATTGAAACATACTTTGCCATTGTCCGGGCGGGAATGACGACCATACCGCTTTCCTACCGTCTTTCCCCGAAGGAAATAAAAAACGTTCTTCAATATGCCGACGCCAGGGCTCTTATCTTCGATGAAGCATTCAGCCCGATCGTGGAACAGATCGACCTCGATATCGATAAATACGTCATAGGCGCCGGCACAGGTAAAGTCGCGCGTTATGATGAGCTGCTGGGCCATGACCCGGTGGAGCCGGCCGTAGAAATCAGGGATGATACACTGGCCGCGCTGGGGTTCACCTCCGGCACCACAGGCGTGCCAAAATCTTATCTGAGAACCCACTACGCCAACTTTCTCAACCATATCTGTTATGTGATCAGTTTTGACATGACCTACCAGGACGTGTCGCTGAATGCCGTGCCGCCGCTCACCGGGCTTAGCTGGGATGCCGGCATCATGCTGGCGCGGGGAACGGTGATCAATGTGGATTTCACTCCCGAGGCTGTGCTGGAAGCGATCGAAAAATACCGTGCCACCATCATGTACGGTGTTCCCGCCATGTACTCCTTCATGATGGCCTCACCGCAGTTTGGCCGCTATGACCTGAGCTCCCTGCGGGCCGTTGCCAGCGTGGGTTCCGTACTTCCCCAGCCCACTCTGGAGAAAATCTGGGAGAAAATCACTCCCAATGTCTATGACCATATCGGACTTCAGGAAACCGGTTTTCTGGCCGTGAGCAAGCCGGATATGAAACGAAGCAAACCGACGGCCGTGGGGCCGCCCACCTGTTTTCACGAACTTAAAATCATCGATGAGCAGGGCAGGGAAAGGAACCGCGGCGAGGTCGGAGAGCTGGTTTTCAAGTATCCGGATGGAGCGGGTGAGTACTGGCGGGATCCCGTAAAGACCGGGGAAGTCCTTCGTGACGGTTGGTTTCATTCTGGGGATCTGGCAAAAATCGATGAGGACGGCCATCTCTACGTGGTGGGACGGGTCAAGGACATGATCGTCACAGGAGGTTACAATGTTTTTGCCATAGACCTTGAAAATGTTCTGATGACTCATCCGAAAGTCGCGGATTGCGCCGTTATCGGCCTTCCTGACGACACCTGGGGTGAGAAAGTCACAGCCGTCGTCAGACTAAATGAAGGTGAAACTGCCACGGAGCAGGAGATTATCGACTTTTGTAAGGAGCGAATGGCCGGCTACAAGTCACCCAAGGCGGTCTTCTTCGGAGAAGTCCCCCGCACCCCCACGGGGAAAGCCATTAAATTCCTTCTTGTCGAAAAGTACTCCGGCGCCTGAATACAGCTTGTAGGGCTAAAGCGCCTGTGACTGTAAAAGATGGCGCAAACAACGGATGACAGCAGGCTAAAGTGTGGCTGGAGCGCTTCACCATACTTTCAGGAGAAATGAGGGAACTTCAAAGTGCATGTATTTCAGGCAAGCCAAGGAGGGGTTCATGGACAACTACAAATTGTTTATTGACGGTAAGTTTGTGGACGCGGCGGATGGTAAAACATTTGAAACCTTTGATCCTGGCACGGGGCTGCCGATTGCCACCGTGGCCAAAGCAGGCCCCGCGGATGCTGAAGCGGCCATACACGCGGCACGCCGGGCTTTTGACAGCGGTGTGTGGAGCGGGCTTTCGCCTGCCGCCCGGATGGCGAAACTTCAGGACTTTGCCGATCAGATCGCCCAGCAGGGGCTCAGGCTGGCGATGACCGAAAGTATGGATTCCGGACAGATTATCAGCCTGACCAAGTACTGGCCTCTTCTGAGCATTTCCTTTATGCGCAACCTCAGTCAGACGGCCGCCGAACAGTTCCCCTGGCAGGAGGAGATTCCCGCCTCCGGCAATGTCTTCGCACCGGGCCGTGACTACATCCGGCGGGAGCCGATCGGTGTGTGCGCAGGCATTGTGCCGTGGAATTTCCCTTTGTATATAGCCATCTGGAAACTGGCCCCCGCCCTTATCATGGGGAACACCGTGGTTCTCAAGCCTGCTACTATGACGCCGCTTACCGCCGTGATTCTCGGTGAGGCGGCCAAGGCGGCAGGTCTTCCCGATGGTGTTTTAAACATCATCACCGGGCCGGGCGCCGAACTGGGGCGGGTTTTATGTACGCATCCGGATGTCGATAAGATTTCACTTACCGGCTCCACCGAGGTCGGGCGTGAAATCATGAAGCTCGCGGCAGACACGGTGAAGAAGGTCACTCTGGAACTGGGCGGCAAGTCCGCCAACATCATCCTTGACGATGCGGATATCGACCTGGCGGTTGAGGGGGCGTGTTTCGGCACTTTCTTTCATCAGGGACAGGTCTGCTCATCCGGTACCAGGCTTTTGGTGCATGCCGGGATATATGATCAGTTCATCGAGAAGATGAAAAAACGCGCCGGGGAATTTCGCATCGGCTACCAGCTTGATCCGACATCCCATCTGGGCCCGCTGGTGAGCGCCGAACAGCTGGCGACCGTCGAGAATTATGTGAAAATAGGCAAGGAGGAAGGGGCGGAACTCATTACCGGAGGCGAGCGCGCGGGCGTGCCCGGCCTCGACGGTGGATTTTATTACAAGCCCACAATTTTCATCAACGTCAAAAACAGCATGCGCATCGCGCAGGAGGAAATTTTCGGTCCGGTTGTTTCGGTCATGAAAATCTCGGACGACGATGAAGCGGTCGCCATCGCCAACGATTCTCTCTACGGTCTGGCGGGCGGCGTCTTTTCGGGAAACACGGCGCGGGCCGAGCGCATTGCGGCAAACGTCCGCACCGGCACCATGTGGATCAATAACTACCACATCTTTGCCGACTTCTGCCCCTTCGGCGGCTACAAGCAGTCGGGCGTCGGAAGAGATTTCGGCCTGGAGTGTCTCCATGGTTTTGTTCAGGTCAAACGTGTGCATATCAACTCTATGGCCGATGCGCGCACCAACATGACCTGGTCTATTTTATCGGACAACAAAAAGATGGCCGGCTTTTCCTATTTCTGCCCGACCATGGTCACAGCAGGTCACGGCTCTTTGGCATCAATCAATAAAACGGCCGTTGATCTTGGTTGCCGGCGTGTTCTGATTCTGACCGACCCGGGCGTGCGTGCCGCAGGCCTGGCGGATCTGGCTGCTTCTGCTCTGGGTGATTTATGTGTCGGCATCTATGACAGGATACCGCCTGACCCCGATCTGGAAACGGTGGATGCAGCGACGCAATTTGCGCGCGAGGCGGGCGTGGACGGCCTCGTGAGCGTCGGCGGCGGCAGCGTCATCGATACGGGCAAGGGAGTTGCGGTGACGCTTAAAAACGGCGGGAAGGCAAACGACCACCTCAATCTGCTGGTGCTGACCGAAATGCAGACCCCGCACATTGTAATTCCCACCACCTCCGGCACCGGTTCCGAAGTCACCAATATCGCGGTTCTTACCAGTCATGGGGCGGGACGCAAACTCTTCATCGTGGATAAATTCATTACACCCAATGCAGCGATACTCGATCCCCGATTCACGATATCATTGCCCGGACGCATGACGGTGGCCACCGCCATGGACGCGATGACGCATGCGGTGGAAGCCATGACCAGTATTATGGCAAACCGCATCTGTGACGCTCAGGCACTACAGGCCATAGGATTGATCGCCGGTAATTTGCCTGCGGTAGTGAAAGACCCGGGCGATGAAGAGGCGCGTCTTAATCTTCAGATTGCCGCATCGCTTGCCGGCTGGGCGTTTACCGTCGCACAGGTGGGTCTGGCCCACGCGATGGCCCACACTCTGGGCACTCTTTACCATCTGCCGCACGGGGAGGCCTGCGGGATCGTCCTGCCCAAAGTCATGCGTTACAATGTTGATCATGCAGGCGCGGCGCTGGCGCAGATAAGCCGTGCGCTGGGCCTGAACACGGCAGGCATGTCCGCGCGCGAAGCGGCGCTGGCTGCCGCCGACGGGATTGAAGCGCTGATGCGGCAGGTCGGTCACCCGACCCGTTTACGTGATGTGGGCGTGAAGGAAGATGGCCTGGACATTGCGGCATTTCATGCCATTGCCGACACGGCGGCGATTTTCAATGCCCGTCCGGTGAACGACCCCGGCGATGTGGCTGCACTCTACAGGGAAGCGTTTTAGTTTTGCCAAACCGGCACGGTAAATTAGTGGTGCAAAAATAAATCATCAATACGGCAATGGCCGGCCGGTAAAAGCAAAGGGGCCGCCGGGATGTTTCCCGGCCGGCCCCTTGTGTTGTGGTGCTGCTTTATTAGCCTCTTGCCGCCATATCTGTGGCCGGTAGTTCCTCCTATGCTCACCCGCTGCCAGAAGCTTTTTTACTTTGTCAGGGTGTCTTGAAATCAAAGTTGTGGCACTCAGCGCAGTAATTTTCCGAACGAGTATGCTGGTGGTGACACAGGTTACAATCCAGATCCGTCCCGTAATGGGGGGAGGTGTGCGGGTTGGTGGGTTTGATGTCTTTTGTTTTCTGTGCCAGTCCGTCCGTGGAACCGTGGCATGAAACGCACTTGTCCATGTCCAGCACCTCCGGTTTCTTTGTTTTGCCGTGACATTCAATGCAGCCGACACCCGCCAGTAAGTGATGGTGACTGTTGGGGAGCTTACCCGTCAGGCTTAAGTTGTCTCTGGTGTGACAGGCCCGGCACGCTTCCCAGTTCATGGCTTTCGTGTCCACGTGCCCTTTCGATAGAACTTTGTCCTGTCCGTGGCAGGAGGCACAGTTACCTCCCTTGACACCGGCTTTGGACATGTCAAGTCTCGCCTCCGCCCACAACAGGCGGCCGGCGGCTAAAAACACAAGCAGGCAGAATAAAACAGGCGCTACTTTCTTTATCTTCACAAACTGCTCCTTTCGCGTGATTGTATCCACTCGTTACACTAAAGAGGCCGGGGGCCGGAGGAAAACAAAAACCTCCGGCCGACCGGCGATCCAGCTTAACTCCAGGCCTTTTCAGTAGCCGCGTTTTTACCGGCAAGACGGCCGAAAGTCAGAAGATCGGTTATGGCGGCGCCACTGGCCGGATACCTGCCTCCGAAGATACCCACCGCGTCACGGCCTGCCGCGTAGAGCCTCGGTATCACACGGTCATGAGCATCGAGTACCTGAGCTTTTGTATTGATATTCAATCCGCCATCGTGGCAAACCAGGCCGGGATTAATCTTAAACGCGTAGTAGGGTGCTGTTTTCAAAGGCTCCAGTGCTTTTGTTCTGCCAAACTCCGTATCTTTTCCCTTCTCGGCGTTCAGGTTGTAATTCTCCATGGTTTTTACCAAAGCTGCCGCGTCTATGCCGATTGCCTTTGCCAACTCCGCTACGGTGTCGCCTTTGTACAGGAAACCTCTTTTAACTTGGTCATCGAGATTTTCCGGGTTAATGCCCAGGGCAATCGTTCTTTGAATTTCAATTCCTTTTTCAACCAGGGCAAAGGTTTTCTTTACTGTTGCGGCATCGAAAACACAATACGCCGTAGTCGCGTTCTTTTGAAACATAAGTTCACTCACGAGCGTATAGTTGGCTCCTTCATTACAGAAACGTGTCCCGTCCGTCTTTACATAGATGTTGGGTAACCCCCAGATATTGGCGTAAACAATCCCTGCCATTTTTGCACCGGGAAACAGCAGACACGGCAGGGTTCCCCCGGTATTGAGAGCCTTGAGAGCTCCGCCGCAGGAAATGCCCATCTTATAACCGTCTCCTGTTGAGCTTGGGCTTCCTGCTGCCACGCATTTGGCAATATCAGGCGAATAATCTTTCAGCCAGCCTTCGGCTTCCTCACCCGGCATAATTCCGCCGGTGGTCAGAATTACGGCTTTTTTTGCTTTAATGAGGATTGTTTTCCCCCTGCTGGTCGCCTCCAGTCCGGCAACTTCAAGATTGGCAGCAGCTTTTGTGGACTGGGTAATGAGCTTGGTCCCGCTGGTTCTTGTGAGAACCTTGATGTTTTTTTCCGCCTTGACGGCGTCGGCTAAAACCTTGAACAGGGCGGAGCCTGTTCCTCTTACACGATGCCCGCGTTTTTGCGGCACAGTGACCGCTGCGTATTCTGGTTCATTTTCCATGCCGCTCATGGCCAGTAGCTCCTGGGTGAAGACACCCCCCATGCCGGCAAGCCAGTCAATGTTTTCTGAAGACATATCACAAACAAGTTTAACAAGCTCCGGCACTGCGCGTCCCTGTCCGCAGGCCATGAGATATTTATACATCGCTTCCGGTGTATCATTAATACCGACGCTTTTTTGCAGCTTAGTTCCGGCAGCTAAAACGATGCCTCCCGACAGTGTCGTAGAGCCGCCCGGCATTCCCATTTTTTCCAAAAGCAGCACAGAAGAGCCGGCGCGGGCCGCTTCCAGCGCGGCGCAAGCGCCTGCGCCTCCGTAGCCGATAACAACCACGTCTGACTCCATATCCCATTTTTTGGGCAAAGCAGCAGAATGCGCCTTTTTAGTCCCTATTGAGCCCAGCGCAGCAAAAGCACCGGTCGTCAGCGCCGCTCCTTTAATGAACCCCCGTCTGTTAATACCGTTTCTGAGTTTCTTCTGTTCCATCGTATGTTTCTCCTTTCCAAGTTGGGGTGAATTTAAATCGGACGTTATCGGTGCTCTGTGAGAAAAGCACCCGGTAAAAAAGCCGTTGCCGGGCAGGTCTGCAATATTGAGGGGAAGTAGTTGTTCTTAGCGGTATGCTCCCGGGTATGGCAAGCTGGTCTTTTGCTATGATTGAAGGGGGAATGAAAACCGGCAGTTGAGATGCTTGAGAAAAAATTGGGCGGATGAAAAAAATATCCCTGTTGAAATGTGTTTTGAATTTGTTGCAGATGCTTACCATGACTTGTGATGCTGGAGCCTTTGGCAGCTGCGGTAACACCTCCTTTGTGCCTTTCCCTACTCCTGAAAGCATGGAGTGTCAAGAGGAAATAGCCGGGATACATAAAAAAGCGTTTATGACACTACAATAAAAAAGGGGTTACCCGATAAACACAACTTCATTTCGCGATGTGATCATCGATACTAAAATGCAAAGAGAATGCAGCCGATAAGGCGCACCGCTGTAATGCTAAACCTTAATAAGAATGGAGATAAAGATTTATCATGATAGAAAGTCGGATACTTCTGATTAACTTCAACATTATCCCGGGGTCGGCAAACCAGCCTGAAACAAAGCTCCACCCTGTGGAGTGGCATTGCTTTTGTACTGTGAATTTATCCCAGAATCCGCAATAGGATAAAAATTCTATTGCGTAGCAATAGAGAATCTAATAGAAAAGAGCAAGCAAATTAGAGACATTCGTAAGATCGCCCTTTGTTGAAATCCAGATAAGATTTACTTACGGGAGAGAAGATGGATTTTGAGA
>CAYWRV010000078.1:0-9480 GCA_964460865.1 uncultured Smithella sp.
GCGCCCCCATGAGCACGCCCCGCTCACCGGTGAGGTCGCTGTAAACTTCCATCTGGAAGGTGGTCGGGAAAAGAAATCCCGAGCCGATGGCGATCCCCAGCGCCAGCGTACGCTCCAGCGCGCGGCCGGTGGCGTCCTGATAAACCGCGTAGCTGGAGTTGATGCCGCTGCCATCGAGGAAATTACGCCGGACACTGGTGCCGGAGCCTTTGGGCGCGACCATGATGACGTCCACGTCGGCGGGCGGCACCACGCCCGTCTGGTCCTTATAGGCAATGGAAAAGCCGTGTGAAAAGTAAAGCGCGTCGCCTTTTTTCAGATTGGCCTTCACTTTGGGCCACAAAATCATCTGCGCCGCGTCGGAGACCAGATACTGAATGATCGTCGCTCTGCTCACCGCTTCTTCGATGGAAAATAGCGTCTCGCCCGGCACCCACCCATCGGAGATGGCCTTATCCCAGTACATCTTATCCTCCGGGGCCTGGCCGATGATCACGCTGATGCCGTTATCCCTCATATTGAAGGCCTGCGCCGGGCCTTGAACTCCGTATCCCAAAACGGCGATGGTTTCGTTTTTCAGCACCTCCTGCGCTTTTTTCACCGGGAACTCCTCCACGGTGACCACATCTTCCACTGTTCCTCCGAAATTTATCTTTGCCATAAATCCTCCTGTGTTGATAATTTTTTTATAAGCTTTCAATCATCGAGTTTCAAAGCGATAAGGCCGGTACGGGTAATATCCGCAATGCCGAACGGCTCCAGCCGCGCCAGTGCGAATTCTATCTGCGGCTGGTCGCCGGTGATTTCTAAAACAACATAAGTGTCGCCGGACACGATCACTCTCCACTTGTGGGCATCAATAGTGTTTTTTACCGTCTCCGTGTTCTCGTCGGTAAGATTCACCCGCACCATCAGCATCTCGCGATGGACGGACTCGACATTGGTCAGGTCGTCGACGGAAATGACATCAAGTATACGTGACAACTGCCCTTCGATACGCTGGATTGTCGCCTGTGTTCCCACGGTCGTCATGACGATTTTCGAGATGTCTTTTTGCGTTGTCGTGTTCACGCTTAAACTGTCGATGTTGTAGCCCTTTCCACCCAGCGTTCCGGCAACCCGCGCCAGAACATCCGGCTTGTTGTAAACCATGATGGAAATGATGTGTTCTTTTCTCTCCATTTTTGAACCAACCTTATAAAATTAAATTTTGTAGTTTCTCAGTTTACCAGCTCGCGGCTGCCCAGAGTCATGTCGCTTATGGATGCGCCCGGATGCACCATGGGGTAGACACATTCATCGCGGCAGATGCGAAAATCCATCAACACCGGCCTGTCTATGGCCAGACCCTCTTTGAGCACCGCCTCCACTTCTTCGGGCCTGGTCGCACGCAGCCCCACGGCCCCATAGGCTTCGGCCAGTTTAACAAAGTCCGGCGCATGTACCATGTCCGTGTGCGAATAGCGTTTTTCATAAAACAGTTCCTGCCATTGCCGCACCATTCCCAGGTAACTGTTATTGAGCAGGACCACCTTGATGGCGACATTGTACTGCACGGCGGTGGCCAGCTCCTGGATGTTCATCTGGATGCTGCCGTCGCCGGCGATGTCGATCACGTGCCTGTCGGGGAAGGCGCATTTGACGCCGATGGCCGCAGGCATGCCGAAACCCATTGTCCCCAGACCGCCTGATGTAATGAGGGTGTTGGGCCTGTCAAATTTGAAAAACTGCGCGGTCCACATCTGGTTCTGCCCCACTTCGGTAGTGATCAGGGCATCGCCTCCCGTCAATCTCTCGAGCGTTTCGATCACGTGCTGGGGTTTGATGGTCCGGCCGTTTTGTTCGTAAGCAAGCGGCACCTTCCCCTTCCATTCGTCAATCTGTCCCAGCCATGCCTGCCGCTGGGGCTCGTTCGGAACGTAGTGGTGCTCGTCGAGGAATTTGATCAGGTCGGTCAGAACGGATTTCGTATGGCCGATGATCGGCAGGTCCACGACAACGTTTTTATTGATGGATGACGGATCGATGTCGATCTGCACGATTTTGGCGTTCGGCGCGAAGGTTTCTATCTTACCCGTGACACGGTCGTCAAAACGGACGCCCACGGCGATCATCAAATCACAGCTGCTCACCGCCATATTGGCGTAGTAGGTGCCGTGCATGCCGAGCATACCCAGCCACAGGGGGTCGGAGCCGGGAAAGGAGCCCAGCCCCATCAGCGTGCCCGTCACGGGAATGGAGTATTTGCGCGCCAGATAGGTCAGTTCTTCGGAGGCCCGGCCGAGAATGGTACCGCCGCCGGTCATAAACAGGGGCTTTTGGGCCTTTGTAAGCATCTCGAAGATATTGGCCATTTTCTTGGGAGCCGGCTTGTACACAGTTTCGTAATTACGTATTTTTATGTTTTCGGGATCATATTCAGCCTCCATCACCATCACGTTTTTGGGCAGATCGACGAGCACCGGACCGGGTCTTCCCGAGCGGGCGATATGAAAGGCTTCTTTCACCACCGTCGCCAACTCGTCAATATCGCGCACCAGGAAGTTATGTTTGGTGCATGGACGGGTAATCCCGGTGATGTCGCATTCCTGGAAGGCATCGTTTCCGATAAGCCCCGTCGGGACCTGACCGGTGAACACGACCAGGGGGATGGAATCCATGTTGGCCGTGGCAATGCCGGTCACGGTATTGGTGGCGCCCGGCCCGGAAGTCACCAGACATACGCCAACTCTGCCGGTCGCCCGGGCGTAACCGTCGGCGGCATGCACCGCCCCCTGCTCGTGGCGGACAAGAACATGATTGACTTTGCTGCGGTAGATCTGGTCGTAGATATCCAGAACCGCCCCGCCCGGATAACCGAAGATAATATCTACCTTTTCCTCTTCCAGGACTTTTAGCAAAATTTCCGTTCCTTTGAGTTTCATGCTTTATGGTGCCTCCATTACTTGTTTTCTTGTATGAAACCAAAAAAGCCGCCCGTTTCCTCAAGAAAAAGCGGCTTTACCTGATAAAAGAAAGCCGCGGGCTTTCCGGGGCCCGCGGCTTGTATCTTATTTCTTAAAGATACGAAGCGGCAGACCCCATAAGTACGACTACTACGGTCAGTACTAATCGAAGCTGAGCCTGAATTTCGTTGCGATGAAAATCTTTAAGAAACATAATCAAATCCCGTCTATTTTGCATCCTTTTAGCGAAAAATATCCCACTTGTCAAGAAAGTTTCTCCCGGTTTTTTGTTGTTTCAGCGGAACAATTCCTCTTTTTCCTCAATTGCCTCTTCATGCTGCTGAGCCGGCAGGGCATTTTCCAGGAAGCACTCATAGACGCCGCCCTGGCCGCCTCCCCGGACCGGAAACCCGGTATCTTTGTCCACTTTTACAAAAACGATTCCTTCCGGCACAGGGAAAGCCTCCACCGGTTTCCCCCGCAATACCTTTTCCATATAATAGAGCCATACAGGTGCCGCCGCGCGCCCTCCGACTTCATTTTTCCCCAGTGATCTTTCCTGGTCAAACCCAATCCAGACACCGGTAATCAGTGACGGAGTGAAACCGATAAACCAGGCATCGCGGATATCGTTGGTCGTGCCGGTTTTGCCTGCCACCGGCCTGCCGATGCTTTTCACTCTTCTGCCCGTGCCGCTCTCGACGACGTCCTGCATGATATAGGTCGTCATAAAAGCGATCCGCGGGTCAATGACCTGTTCGGACTGAGGCCTGGTCTCTTCAAAGACATTACCGGTGCGGTCGACGATCTTGGTGACAAAATAGGGAGTGACCTTTTTGCCCCGGTTGGCCAAAACGCCGTAGGCCCGCACCAGTTCCTGCATGGTTACACCGGAGGCTCCCAGCGCCAGCGACAGATTGCGCGCCAGGGGTGACTCGATCCCCATATTTTTGGCGTATGATGCGACGTAATCGATGCCGATATCCTGAAGAATCTTTACTGTCACCACGTTGCGTGACTGCACCAGGGCGGTTCTTATGGTCACCGGTCCGAGGAATTTTTCATCGAAATTTCTTGGCTTCCACAGACCGTCTTCCTGTGAGGGGTCGTCAAAGACAATCGGCGAGTCCACAATCCTGGTAGAGGGATTCATGCCCTTGTCAAAAGCCGCCGTGTAAATCAGAGGTTTGAAGGCGGAGCCGGGCTGGCGGCGTGCCTGGGTTGTCCGGTTGAATTCACTGAAGTTGAAATCCCTTCCCCCGACCATGGCGCGGATCGCTCCGGTTTTCACATCCATCGAGTAGAGTGCCCCCTGGAGTGTATCTTTTTCAAATGAGTTTCTTTCCTCCACCTCGGCCAGGCCCCGCAGCAGCGAGTCGCGGGCCTCTTTTTGCATCGCCAGATTGAGGGTTGTGTAAATGGTCAGGCCTTCTTTATAAAGCACATCGGCCCCGTATTTGTCCTGCACATACCTGCGGACATGCTCGACAAAGTAGGAGGCGACTTTGTCTTTGGGTTTCATCGGCCGGAGGTTGAGCGGCTCGGCGGCCGCCGCCTGCATCTGTTCTTTAGTGATGAACCCTTCTTCCATCATGCGTGTCAGAACGTAGATCTGCCTTTGCTTGGCACGGTCGAAAAACAGGTAGGGTGAATAGGTGGTCGGCGCTTTGGGAAGCCCCGCCAGAAGCGCCGCTTCAGACAGTGTGAGCTCCCGCGCGCTTTTACCGAAGTAGCCGATGGAGGCCGATTCGATGCCGTAGGTGCCGTGGCCGAGATAGATCTGATTTAAATACAGATGAAGAATTTCATCTTTGGTCAAATACCTGTCGATCCGGTACGAAAGGATAGCCTCTTTGAACTTGCGAATATATTTTCTTTCCGGACTCAGATACATGAGTTTGGCCACCTGCTGGGTGATCGTGCTGCCTCCCTGTACTATTTTGCCCGCTTCCACATTTTTAAACATGGCGCGGAAGATGCTGAGCAGATCAAGCCCCTTGTGCTGGTAAAAGCGCGAGTCCTCGGCCGCGACAAAGGCATGGCGTGCAGTTTCGGGTACATCCGTGATTCTGATTAGTTTTCTGTCTTCCAGGAAAAACTCGTCGATCAGCTCGCCATTTTCGTCCAGGACGCGCGAGGCAATGCTTGGCCGGTAGTCCTTCAGGGCGTCAATACCCGGCAGGTCCATGACGAGCAGGTAATATACAACCGTCCCGCCGACTGTGACCAGCAAGACCAGAAAAAACAGAACAAAAAATAACTTGAGAATCCCTGACAGCGGCCTGGTCTGGCCGCTCTGTAGTGTTTTTTTTCTGCGTTTGGTCATTTGTCCACATCTGCCTCGGCGGAATCTTCCTCATCCGCCGCTGCTATTTTCTTTTTTGAGGTAAACTTGGCTATAAATATACTCACTTCATAAAGAAACAGCAAGGGGATCGCCATTAAAATCTGGCTGAGCGCATCGGGTGACGGAGTGAGAATCGCGGCCACGATGAAAATCAGTAAAATGGCATATTTTCTGTTTTTGGAAAGGAGCTTGTCGGTAACGATACCGAGTTTTGCCAGGAAGAAAATCAATATCGGCAATTGGAAGGACAGGCCGAAACCCAGCAGAAACTTGACGAAGAGGGAAAGATAATCGTTGAAAGTGATCATCGCCTGCAAATACTGATTGTTGAAACTGACAAAAAACGCAAATGCGGGCGGCAGGACGACAAAATAGCCGAACAATATGCCCCCCACAAAAAGAAAGGTAGAGGAAAGCACAAAAGGTATAACATACATTTTCTCCCGCGACAGAAGAGCGGGCGAGACAAATTTCCACACTTGATAAAAAATAAAGGGGCTGGTGAGAATGAGAGCCGCAAAAAAAGATATTTTCATGTAGGTGAAAAAAGCCTGGGTAAGACCTGTGTAGATCAGATAGCTTTTTTCGGGAAGAGCATGGATCAGCGGTCTGGTGATGATATCAAAAAGCCGGTCTTTGAAAAAATAGCAACCCAGAAAGGCGATGGCGACGGCAATGAGGGAATTGGTCAGTCTTTTACGAAGCTCGGTCAGATGCTCGGTTAAAGACATTTTCGGATCTTCATTATTTTCCATCGCAGTCAGATTTAAGTTTTGAATGGTTGAGGTTATGCTGGATTTTGTTTTGTTCCGGCGTCATTTTTTGCTTCCGCGCCTTCGACTTTTTTCATCAACGGAGTGTTTTCCAGGGAATTGCCTTCAGCCGGCTTTTCATCTTCCTTGAGCGTGTCCTTTAAATCCTCCGTCACGCCTTCGGCGGCGTTTTTGAAGTCCCTGATGCCTTTTCCCAGAGTCTTGGCCAGATCCGGCAGCTTTTTGGGTCCAACGATAATCAGCGCGACCACCGCGATAATGATCAATTCCTGCCATCCGATACCGAACATGAAAATGCCTCTCCGTTTAAATATTCGGCCTACCTATATATTGATTGATGTTTTTGTCAACATTTTTCGCAAAAAGTCTCTTCATTTCAATTTCTTCAGCCATGGCCGGCCGGCCGTTCATGTTCTTTCTTGACGAAGTTTCGGGCATTTTATAGTCTCGTTTCATGAACGTCGATGAACAGATCGAAGAGTTGATCCAGACAGGGTATGGCGAAACTCTGAACCATGTACGCCGGGGCGCGATCGCGATCACTTGCGGACTTGTGCTGGCCGGAGCCTTCACCGGCAATTTCGTTTTCTACGGAATCGCCGCGGCAGCCGCTCTCATCTGCGTGGCGCTTTGGAAAATCACACCGCACATCCACAATGCAGCCCGGGGCCTTAAAGATGGCATGAGACAGGAAGGCTCGGTGGAAATCAGCATCCTCCAGTGGACCGACGCGGAGTCAAACCGCCATGAAACCTACCGGGGACTGGTGCTTATCGACCAGCGCCCCGCCTGGCAGATGGAGTTTGCCTCTCCCGGTGGATGGCAACCTGCCGAAGGAACATACCCGGCACAGATAGTGTTTCTGATAGGCGTTGACTGGCCGGTCGCCATTTTAACCGCAGAGGGTCTTCTGTATCCGGCGGCAAGGCCGAAACGGGCCCCGGCCTCCCCGCAATAGCCGCAGCCAGGGAATGTTCGGGACACCCGTTTTATGCGCGTCCGGCGTTTTTCTCTTGACAATAACACGGCCATGAGTATATCTAACCATTCTGTTTATACGGGCCTGATGAATTTCTGCCGCTGGCGATACAGGCCGGAAACCCTCTTTGCTATCGTAAAAAACTGACAAAAAACCGCAAAGGCCTTTTGCGGTCAATTGGATCAAAAATAACCGAAAGTGAGGTATAGACATGAAGATTGAAAACGTGAAAAATGTATGTGTGGTCGGCGCCGGCAATATGGGCCATCAGATTGCCCTGCAGTGCGCCCTTTCCGGTTACAAGACCGTCAGCACCGACGTGATCCCGGCCGTTTTGGAAAAAGCTGAAAAATTTGTGGACAACTATCTGCCCGGCCGCGTACAGAAAGGCAAACTTACCGAGGAAGCGGCAAAAGCGGCCCGCGCCAACATTTCCTTCACGGGCGACCTTTCTGTAGCCGCCAAAGATGCAGATGTAGTCATCGAGGCTGTTCTGGAAAGAGTCGATCTGAAAAGAAAGATTTTTGCCGACCTCGATAAGATCGCTCCTCCCGGCGCAATTCTGGCGACCAACAGCTCCTTTATCGTCAGCTCGCGCATTGCAGACGTAACCAAACGTCCCTCCCAGGTTTGCAACCTGCACTTTTTCAACCCGGCGCTGGTCATGAAACTGGTGGAAGTGGTCCAGGGACCTCATGTCTCGGATGAAACGGCCAAGTGCATGATGGATTTCTGCCTGAAAATCGACAAAATTCCGATTCATATTAAAAAGGAAGTGGACGGATTCGTGCTAAATCGCATTTTTGCCGCCATTAACAAAGAGGCGATGTGGATGCTCGAAATGGGCGTCGCCTCTTACGAGGACATCGACAAGGCCTGTGTCTATGGTGCGGGCCACCCGATGGGGCCCTTCCGCCTGATGGATCTGACCGGCATTGATTTGTCTTATGACATCGGCATGAGTCACTTTTATGAGTCCGGCAACCCGGCTGATCTGCCCTCCCCCAGCATTGTGAAGAAATACACGGAAGGCAAATTCGGCCAGAAAACGGGCGAGGGCTGGTACAGCTATAAGAAATAATATTTGTTGCTGACGCCTGCAGGGGCTTTTCTTTGTCCCATAGGCGACTATCATGGCGGCGCCCCGGGGTTCGCGAGGATTCCGGGGCGTCTTTGTAAGTGCTTATGCAGGGTAAACCCAAAAACGCTCTTGTTGTGGAGGGAGGAGGGATGCGCGGCATTTACGCCGCAGGCATCCTCCATGCTTTCGGCCAGGCCGGCTTCGACCCGTTTGATTTATACATCGGTGTTTCGGCAGGCGCCTGCCATCTGGCCTCGCACCTGGCCGGTCAAAATGACCGCAACTTCGACATCACGCTTCGCTACTCGCTCGACCCGCGATTCATCAGCCTTAATCGCTTCCTGAGAGGAGGCCATCTGATGGATCTGGACTGGATGTGGCACGAAACCATCACCAACTACCGCCTCAATCTCAAACATATAGACAAAAAATTGCACGACCAAAACCGGGATTTTCTTATCGTTGCCACGTCCATGGAAACAGGCCGCGCCCTGTACCTGCGGCCGGATGCCGATACACTGGAGCATTATCTGAAAGTTTCCAGTTCTTTGCCAATCCTTTACCGGAACATACTCGAGATAGACGGACAAAAAGCCACCGACGGGGGCATGGCCGATTCCATTCCCGTCCGCGAGGCACACAACCGCGGCGCGGTCGATATTACGGTACTGCGTACCCGCCCCTCTCATTATGTGAAAAAAAGCAACCCCATCGGCCTGGCGATCTTTTCCTTATATTTCCGCAAATACCCCAGGCTTGTAGAGTGTTTCAGGATGAGGGCGAAAAATTATAACGCCTCGCTCGATTTCATAAAAAACCCGCCGGACGGTATCCGCGTTATTGAGCTTGCTCCGCCGGACGGTCTGGGCCTGGGACGCACAACCACAAACGAACAGACACTGAGCGCCGCTTATGAAAAGGGCATTGACCAGGGCAGGCGTTTTATGAAATCTTACTGTAACGAATAAATTTGACATCCGTTTATCCGGCGGTTTTCATCTCAGGAAAAAGCCCAAAAAGGATCCGTATGAAGCAGGCTATCATTATCACCTTTCTGGTTTTATTCATCGGCCGCATGACCGTGCGCTTTGTACTCGAGAAGCTGAATATCAAGAACCTGCAACTGCACGGCAGCAAAATCCCCGCCTCGTTCGGTGACGAGATCGATCCCGCCACCCTCAAGAAAATGGTTGACTACAGCTTTGATCAGTCACGGCTGGAGTCCAAAGAGAATCTGGCAGGCGATATTGTAGAATTGGCCGTGCTGTTCGGGCTGGTTCCTTACCTGGCCTGTCTGCTCTCCGGCACGGGGCTGCATCTGATCTGGCAGGCGCTCGCATTTTTCGCGGTGCTTG
>CAYWRV010000079.1:0-9397 GCA_964460865.1 uncultured Smithella sp.
AGACAGGAACGGCTGAAGAATCAGCGCGAGCTCAGAAAGGAGGTTAATGGCCGTGGGCTTATTATTGTAAACCGAAGCATTGAAAAAAAGGTGTCAGCAAACCATGAGTTGTCGCCTTGTAGTGTAATGAATACATGATTTGAGACAATGTCTCAGAAACAGGTCGTGATGAACAACATCACGTTTGTTCTATTTACATAATCCATTCACCTTGACAGTGCCACTGGCAGAACTTATAGTAAACTCTATGGAAAAAGGATTTTTACCGAACCACAAAAAATGGAAGGTGGTTTATGGAAACTAAAGCCGTTGGGGATCTTGTTCAAAAGCAAAGAGATTTTTTCCTCTCGGGAGCAACGAGGCCCATCGAATTTCGCCTGGACGCTTTGCGCAAGCTGTGCGATGCCCTGAAAGCTCACGAAAAAGAAATCCTCGCTGCAGTTTATGCAGATCTGCGCAAGGCCGAAGTTGACGCCTATGCGACGGAGCTTGCCGGCGTCTATAACGAAATCAAGGTGGCCATCGCCAATGTCAGGGACTGGGCAGCCCGTGAAAAGGTGACGACACCCATTTTTATGACACCCGCAAAAAGTTATATCTACAAGGAACCCTACGGCGTCACACTGATTATCGCTCCCTGGAACTATCCTGTGCAGCTGGTGATGCTGCCGCTGGTTGGCGCCATTGCCGCCGGGAATACTGCCATTGTGAAGCCCTCGGAACTGTCCTCCAATAGCGCGGCAATCATTGACAAAGTGCTTGGCGAAACTTTTCCCGAAGAGTATATCCGTGTTGTTCAGGGCGGCATTGAAGAAACACAGGCGCTTCTGGCCCGGCAGTTCGACTACATTTTCTTCACGGGTTCCGTGCCGGTGGGGAAAGTGGTCATGGAGGCCGCAGCGAAAAATCTGACTCCCCTTACTCTGGAGCTGGGCGGGAAAAGTCCCGTCATCGTGCATGAAAGCGCGGATCTGCCGACAGCCGCCTCCCGCATCGCCTGGGGAAAATTCATGAACGCAGGCCAGACCTGTATAGCTCCGGACTATGTTGTCGTCCACGAATCGGTGAGTGATGATTTTTTAAAGGAGCTCGTTTCGGCTATCCGTAAATTCTATGGTGACGACGCATCGGTTCATCCCCGCTATTGCCGTATTATAAACGATCGCCATTTTACACGTCTGGAGGCACTTATCGATCCGGACAAGCTGGCCTACGGGGGCAAAACCGAAGCGGCCCGGAAATACATCGAGCCCACTTTACTGTATCCGGTGGACTGGGACCACACGTCCATGGCCGATGAGATTTTCGGCCCTATCCTCCCGATCATCACTTATACAAATCTTGATGATGTCATATATCGGATAAATAAACGCCCCAAGCCTCTGTCTTTGTATATGTTTGTCAACAACAAGGATATCCGCAGGAAAATCATCCGCGAAATTTCCTTCGGGGGAGGCGCGGTAAACAACACGATCATGCATATCGTCTCCCATTACCTTCCCTTCGGGGGCGTGGGACAAAGCGGCATGGGACGCTACCACGGCAAATACAGTTTCGACACTTTTTCCCATACAAAAAGTATTTTACGTAGCTATAATCTGGCAGACCCGGCCGATGCCGCAACTCCGGATAAGGGAAAACTTTTCAACTATCTCATGAAACTGATGAAATGAGAAACCCAGCTGCCAGGCCGCGCCCAAAGAGTGCCGTGAAAATAATTTTCCAAAAACATCTGAAAGGGCAAATAAAATGAAAAAAATATTTTCCACCATCACTTTAGTCGGCATCGCCATGCTTGTTATGACAGGTTGCAGCCCCGTCTTTAATTTACCCGGCTCATCCCCCTCCCCTTTGAAGGAATACACTCTGGAGGGAGAGGGAAAGGATAAAATTCTGCTCATAGAAATCAGCGGTATGATTTCCGATGCCCCCAAAGAAGGGCTGCTCAGGTCCAAGCCCAGTGTGGTCGAACGGGTGGTGATGCAACTGAACAAAGCGGCTGATGATAAAAATATCAAAGCGTTGCTTCTGAAAATAAATTCCTCAGGAGGCACAATAACGGCAAGCGATCTTCTCTATCATGAAATATCCGAATACAAGAAAAAAACAGGAAACAAAGTGACGGTCATCATGATGGATCTGGCCGCCTCGGGCGCCTACTACCTGTCGCTTCCCGCCGATATGATCATGGCGCATCCGACAACTCTTACCGGCTCCGTCGGCGTGATTTTCCTGCGTCCCAAGGCATACGGACTTATGGAAAAAATCGGCCTTGCCGTAGAAGTAAGTAAATCCGGTAAAGACAAGGATATGGGCTCACCGTTTCGAGAATCCAGCGCCGAGGAAAAAAAGCTGATCCAGCAAACAGTGGACAACTACGGCAAACGCTTTATGGGGCTGGTGCAAAAACATCGGCACCTTGATGATGCCTCGTATGCCGAGGTGGCCACTGCCCGTCTGTTTACCGCCGACGAAGCGTTGGAGCTGAAACTCATCGATAAAATCGGCTACATCAGAGACGCTGTGGCACAAACCCGCCTGGCCGCAGGACTCGGTGACGATGCTCGGGTTGTTGTTTACCGGGGCAAGGATATTCCTGATGAGAACTACTATCGCGTCTCCCCGCCCGGTCCTGCAAATCCGGCTCTGGTCAACATAGAGCTTCCCGAGATTCTGAAAGCGAAAGCGGGGTTCTATTATCTTTGGCCGGGCGCGGCCGGTTTCGAGTGAGTCGATTTCCTGGATTTCCTCCCATGGCCATTATTCAAACACGCAATCTTACGAAAACCTTCGGCAAAATTCAGGCCGTACGAGGTATCGACCTGGATATTGAAAAAGGTGAAATTTTCGGCCTGCTCGGCCCCAACGGAGCAGGCAAAACCACGACCATCGGCATGCTTTGCACCACCGTGCGCCCCACATCAGGTCGTGGTGCAATTGCGGGATTCGACATCGCCCGTCAGCCTACGCAGGTCAGACGAAATGTAGGCATAGTCTTTCAGGACCCGACACTGGACACAATTCTGACCGGCCGGGAGAATCTCCAGTTGCATGCACGTCTGTATGGCATTCCCTCCTCCGTTCGTAAGAACTTAATCGAACAAATGCTCGAGCTGGTGGATCTCAAAGGCCGGGCCGATGATCTGACCAAAACCTATTCCGGAGGCATGAGAAGGAGGCTGGAGCTGGCACGGGGGCTCCTGCACAGGCCGGCTGTTTTGTTTCTCGACGAACCCACGCTTGGTCTGGACCCTCAGACTCGCGCCCGCACCTGGGAGTATATCCGCAAAATGGCCGCCAAAGAACAGACAACCGTGATGCTCACCACCCATTACATGGAGGAGGCTCAGGCCGTTTGCGACCGCATCGGAATTATTGACGCGGGCCGCATCATCGCACTGGATACACCGGCCAATCTGATCGACTCTCTCGGCGGCGATATTGTGGAGGTCAACGCCCCCCGCCCTCCCCTTGAGACCATCAAAGACCTGCCCTATGTGTCGTCAGTCAAGATGAATGAGGATGCTCTGGAAATCAGCATGAAGTCGGCTCATCTGCATCTGGCGGAGGTTTTGTCCATAATTCCGGATGTCGTGAGTGTCCAGATGAGAAAGCCGACACTGAATGATGTTTTTATCAAGCTTACCGGCCGCGATATACGCGAAGACGCCGAGGAAAACGACGGCGGCTGGGTTGAGGCGGCCGCAAGGTTCAATCAAAGAGGAAGGTAGTTCTGTTGGGCCAGATACTGATTAAAGAATTTATGGGGATTTCCGCCGTCTGGTGGCGTGAGTTCAAAGTGTTCTGGCGTGAAAAAAGCAGAATTCTGGCCAGCTTTGTCCAACCGATGATGTGGCTTTTCCTTTTCGGCTCCGGTGTGGGAGCGAGCCTGTCGGTGGGCTCCATAAATTATCGCGACTATATTTATCCGGGCATCCTAACCATGTCGGTTATTTTCGGCTCCGTGTTTTTCGGCCTGTATGTCATCTGGGACCGGAAACTCGATGTGCTCAAGGCGGTGCTCGTCGCGCCGGTGACGCGCATCAGCATTTTCTTCGGTAAGGTGCTGGGCGGCTGCACCGATGTAATCATGCAGGTGGCGATTCTCTTCATGTTTTCGTTCCTCTTCCCGTCGGTAAATCCCTGGGGCATTCCCCAGGCACTATTGATCCTGATGGTGACCTCGATCGCCCTGGTTGCCGTAGGGCTTTCACTCGGCTCACTTATGGAGAGCCTCGAAGGCTTTCAGGTGATTTCCGCATTTGTGGTATTTCCACTTTTCTTTTTGTCCGGCGCCCTCTTCCCCGTTGATGAGCGTCTTCCGCGATGGCTCGGGGGCCTGGTAAAATTCAATCCTCTGAGCTACACGGTCGATGGCGTCCGCGGCGCCCTGCTTGGCGTCGCCAACGCTCCTTTTTATGTCAATCTGCTGGTCATCACTGTGTTTGCCGCAGTGATGCTGTCGATTGGCTGTATCCTTTTCAGCAGAATGAAATGACCCATTGCCGAGTCTTTGCTTTTTATGTAAACTTTGCCCCATTTGTGATATGAACCCGGCTTCATGAAAAAATCTGAAGACAAAGGCGATCGGCATGTGAATGACAGTGGCGCCTGCGCTGATTAAATCGTCTTTTGCAAATGAAAGAAAGATTTTATTTCCACCATCCGGCAACCTCCGGAAAGAGGCATTCAAATCGGCTATTCGCCTCTTTAATTGGCCGGAGTAATACCGTAGAAGTGACCGGCTTATGACTTATTTCATTCTCATCGCCTTTTGCGCTGTAATTCTTCTGGCATATATTTTTGATATTACCGCGGGACGCACAAAAATTCCCGGCGTCATCCTTCTGATCCTGACGGGTATGATCATCGGTTACCTTTCCTCTTTCTGGGGGCTTGACCTGCCGGATATGGCGGTACCACTGTCTGTCATGGGTACGCTGGGTTTGATTTTGATCGTGCTGGAGGGAAGTCTTGATCTGGCCATCCAACGTGATAAGGCTGGGCTGATTGCCGGCTCCGTGACTTCGGCTGTTTTACTCTTTGCCCTGTTTGTTGTCGTATTCGCCTATCTGGGATCACTTTTTCTGGAATGCGACCTGAAGACCGGGATCATAAACATCATTCCGCTGGCGGTTATCAGCAGCGCTGTGGCCATCCCCTCCGCGGCAGGCCTCCACGGAAACGACCGTGAATTTGTCACGTACGAAAGCTCTGTCTCCGATATCGTCGGCATTCTGGCGTTTGATTTTCTTCTGTTCAACTCAGGTTCCGCTGCCTCCGGTATCGTGCGTTTTTTGTCCGAGCTTGTCATCATGTTTTTTCTCTCCATTGTGTTCAGTGCAGGCCTGGCTTATTTGCTGCACAAAATTACGCACCATGTAAAATATGTCATCATTATGACGACCATTGTTCTGGTTTATGCCCTGACCAAACTCCTTCATCTGCCCTCCCTGCTTGTGGTTTTAATATTCGGACTCATCATGAACAACAATGTTTTGTTCAAAAATAAATATTCCATACGTCTTATCGATTTTGAAGGATTCAACCTGGAGCTCGCCTCTTTCAAAAACATCGTTAGCGAACTGACCTTCATCATCCGCAGTTTCTTTTTTATTCTTTTCGGATTTTACACGCGCCTTTCGGATCTTTTGAACCTCAAGAGCCTGTTTATCGCCGTACTTGTCGTTTTGGTCATCTTTGTTTTGCGGGCGGCGTTTTTCAAGCTGGTGCTGCGCTATCCCCTTTCGCCGCTTTTATTTTTCGCGCCCCGCGGTCTGATCACGATTCTGCTTTATTTAAGTATCCCCGCCACCATGGTGATTGATTGCATAAATGTCGGAGTTGTCACACAGGTCATTTTCATCACAATCCTGATGATGAGTCTGGGCACCATGATGTTTGACAAAACAAAGGGCAGGATGGACACAGATAATACCGTTGCAAAAGTGGATATGAAAACAAACGGGGATGCACAAAATAACACTTAAGGAGTGATAGTAAGCTATGCTGCATGTGGTAGGTATCGATATCGGGTCGGTGGCGCTTTCTGTTGCGGTGGTTGACACCGGAGGCGCGCTTGTCCACTCTTCGTATAAATTCCATCGTGGGGCGATTGCCGAAACAATGAAGGAAATGCTCCATGAAGTGGATATCAAAACGACAGGCGGCATCGCGATGACTGCTTCCGGGCCGGATATACTGGATGGTGTTTACCGCTACGACTCGCAGATAGCCATGATCGCGGCAGTGAAAAAATACCACGAGCAGGTGGGCAGTATTTTATTTGTCGGTGGCGAAAATTTCGGTCTCATCACCTTCAATGAAAAAGGCGAGTATGAGCGCTTCCGCTCCAACTCCTCCTGCGCCGCCGGTACGGGAAGTTTTCTCGATCAGCAGGCCAGACGCCTTAACCTCAAAAGCATCGAAACGTTGAGCACCGTTGCCTTTTGCAACCAGGACAGCACACCGAAAATCGCCACCCGCTGCGCAGTTTTTGCCAAGACCGACCTGATCCACGCCCAGCAGGAGGGCTACTCCATAGGACAAATCAGCGACGGTCTGTGTGAAGGGTTGGCAAAAAATGTCGTCGATACTCTTATTACCGAAGCGGGCGTCCCTGAACCGCTTATTCTGGCGGGCGGTGTTTCCATGAACAACGCCGTGGTCAAACATTTATCCGGCCTGCTCAAAGCAGAGCCGTTGATTGACGAACATGCGCATCTGTATGGCGCAATCGGCGCAGCCCTGCTCCTGATGGAGGAGACACCTCCCCACCCCCTTGCCGCGCAGGCCTGGAACGATCTTTTTATAGAGCAGACACGTGAGAAGTCCTACGGCTATCCACCACTTAGTATGGAGCTATCCTCGTACCCTGAATTTGACGCTCATTTGAGCTATCTGTACGAACCGGCAAATCAATCGGCACATATCGAAGTGGACATCTACCGGCCGCTGGGAGATAAACAAAATGTGTATCTGGGGCTGGACATCGGCTCGACAAGTACCAAAGCGGTGATCATAAACAGCCAAAATGAACCGCTCGCCGGCCTCTATACCCAGACGGCGGGCGCGCCGCTTAAAGCGGTGCAGGCGATTTTCGAAGCGCTTGACGACATCTCGCAAAAGCAGGGCTGCACCTTTATCTTTGACGGAGTGGGGACAACCGGCTCGGGACGAAAATTCATCGGCCGTATCGTTAACGCGGATCTGATCATTGACGAAATCACCGCACACGCCCGCGCCGCCTACGAACTGAATAATGAGGCAGACACAATCATAGAAATCGGCGGGCAGGATGCCAAGTTCACCACCATGAAAAACGGCATGGTAACTTTTTCCGTCATGAATAATGTGTGTGCGGCGGGCACGGGGAGTTTCATCGAAGAGCAGGCTGTCAAACTGGGTGTAACTCTTGGTGAATACTCCGGGCGCGCCATGAACAGCCCCTCCCCCGTTTCCAGCGACCGCTGCACCGTTTTTATGGAACGCGACATCAATAATTATCTGTCGGAGGGCTACACAGTTGACGAGGTGCTGGCCAGCGTCCTGCATTCGGTGTGTGAAAACTATCTGGCAAAAGTCGCACAGGAGGCGGCCATCGGCCAAAATATTTGTTTTCAGGGTGCAACTGCGCGCAACCGTGCGCTGGTGGCGGCCTTTGAGCATCGTCTGAAAAAACCGATTTTCGTCTCAACCTTGTGCCATCTGACCGGCGCGCTGGGAAGCGCCCTGATTCTGGCGGAAAACGCGGTAAAAGGCTCTCATTTCCGGGGCCTGTCGCTGCACCGGGAAAACATACCGGTGGAAAACGAAATCTGCGAGCTTTGCCACAACAACTGCAAGATAAATAAAGTGACTCTGCAGGGGGAAACCGTGGCCTTCGGTTTTCTGTGCGGCCGCGACTATGACACCAAACACTACGTAGGCAAATCAAAAATTCAGTATGACCTGATCAGGGAGCACAAACGGGCCTTCCCCTCTCCTCAAAAACCAGCGACTTATAAGAAAAACATCTGCATCGGCCTGCCCCACGCTCTGCATATGGCCGAAGAAATACCTCTTTGGAAATATTTTTTTGCCGCGCTCGGCGTGGAAACAGTCAGCTCGGAAAACCTCAAAACAGCCATCAAAACCGGCAAGAAGCTGGCCGGAGCCGAGTTTTGCGCACCGGTCAGTGCCTATCTGGGACACGTCAATTATCTCGTCGATAAGTGCGACTACATCTTCCTGCCTTTTTATCTGGAGGCAAAAAAGCAAAAGGATGAGGATTACCGCTACTACTGCTATTATACACAGTTTGCCCCCTCGATCGCGGCAGGCATGAAAAGCCTGCGCCGGGGACATAAAGTGATCATGCCGGTTATCGACCATCAATCGTTCCAGTCGCGTATTGAGCTTTTCTCGCTTCTGAAAACCATTCTCAACACCGGCTACTGGGAAATTTACAACGCCTATGAGGCCGCGCTTTCCTATTATCAGGAGGGTAGAAAAAATCTTCAAAACGTCTATGAGCGGGAAAAAACCTCCGCCGACGAAATCAGTGTCTCTCTTCTTGGCAGGCCCTATGCGGTGATGCAAAACTCGATGAACAAGGGCATTCCCGACATCTTCTCGGCTATGGACATCAAGGCTTTCCATCATGACATGCTGCCTCTGGATGCAGAGGATCTTTCCGAAATCGCCCCGCTTCTGAAACGGATGCACTGGAACCATGCCGCGCGGATTCTCAAAGCCTCTCTCTACATCGCGCGCACGCCCGGACTTTATCCGGTTTACGTCACCTCCTTCAAATGCAGCCCCGATGCCTTTACGCTGGAATACTTCAAGCGCATCATGGATAAATACTCCAAACCCTATCTGGTCCTGGAACTGGACGAGCATGATTCCAATGTCGGCTATGAAACACGCATCGAAGCCGCAGTGCGCTCCTTTCACAACCATCACAGGAATAAAAACCTGCGACTCGTGGCATCGCGCCTGCTGCCGCTCAATTCTGAAAGCACGTCCAAAATCAAGGACAAGACTCTGCTTTTCCCCAGCTTTGATCCGATAAATTCCAAACTCATGGAGGCGGTGTTTATCCGTGAGGGCATCGATGCACGCATGGTGCCTCTGACTGAAAAAACCATCCAGCGGGGGCTGCGCACCAACACCGGCCAGTGTCTGCCGGTCAACCTGATTGCGCAAAGCTACATGGATTACATCGAAGAAAATATGCTGGACCCGGCCCAGACTGTCGGCTGGATTTTCGACAGCCATGTGGCCTGCAACATCCGTGTGTTCCCGGAACAGATCAAAGGAATCATGGAAGCGGCGGGAAACGGTATGGAAAAGGTCGGCGTCTATATCGGAAATATGTCTCTTTCCGAACTTTCCATGCAGGCCTCGATTGAAA
>CAYWRV010000080.1:0-9187 GCA_964460865.1 uncultured Smithella sp.
AAATCAGCTTCCCGCGTGAATCTGAAAACCACTCTGAATACATCGCAGCCTTTCACTCTCATCCTGAATGGCTGGTTAAAAAATGGCTTTCCCGCTACACGCCACAACAGACCATCACTATGTGCCAACAAAACAATGAACCTGCCCCACTGACGCTTCGCGTAAACACTTTAAATATCTCAAGGCCGGAGCTTATGGAAAGGCTGGAAGCCTGCGGCTTCGAGTGCCGGCCGACAAATTTTTCACCAGTCGGGATCGTCATGAAAAACTGGTCCCTGCCTGTTCAAAAAACGGATTTTTTTAAAGATGGCCTCTTCCGCCTGCAGGACGAGGCTTCTCAGCTGGCATCTTATCTGGCACCCCCCGAAAATGATTTCTCTGTTATTGATGTTTGTGCGGGCAGCGGCGGTAAAACTACTCATCTGGCCTGTCTCACGAACGGCCGCATCACGGCACTTGACCGTGACGCGGGCAAGATTGGTCAGTTGAAAAGAGAAGCGGCCCGGCTGGGAATTACCACCATTTACGCAGCCGTCGCCGACCTGTCCAGGCCCCTGCCTGCCCGCTTTCATGAAAAATTCGACCTTGTTTTTGTGGACGCGCCCTGCTCCGGCTCTGGCACGCTGGGACGCCACCCGGAAATCAAATGGCGCCTGAAAGAGGAAGATCTGCCCAAGCTTACGGAAATTCAGCAAAATGTACTGCGGCACGCCGCGGCCGCTGTCAAAAAAGGATCCGTACTTGTGTATTGCACCTGCTCCGTGCTGGCCGAGGAAAATGACGATGTGGTTGAGAATTTTTTGGAGAGATTCCCCGACTTTACCCTCAACCGGTCTGCATCTTCTTTTTTAAGCAGTTTTACAGATGAGACTGGGTTTTTCAGGACCTACCCCGACCGCCACGGTATGGACGGCTTTTTCGGTGCAGTACTGCGGCGCGGGATTTAATTTGACGGACTGCGGACAAACATGCTAGCCTCCGCACTCGAATTGTAAAGGAGTGTTCTATGTTCATAAAGCAAATGCAGGTAGGACATCTGGCAGTCTTCGCCTATCTGGTAGGCGATACGAATACCGGGGATGCTCTGGTCATTGACCCGGCGGACCAGGCCCATGATATTCTGGCACTGGCGGCCAAAAATAACCTGAGAATAAATTACATTGTTAATACGCACGGTCACGTCGACCATATAGGCGGCAACGCTGAGATGAAAAAACTCACCGGCGCAAAAATAATCATTCATGCCGATGACGCGCCCATGCTTTCCTCCACGCCGGCCGCCATGCTGAGGATGTTCGGAGCATCTCAGTCACCGCCTGCGGACATCCTGGTGCAGGATGGACAGACAATATCGGTGGGCAATATAGAGCTGAAAGTCATCCACACTCCCGGACACTCTCCCGGCGGCATATGCCTTTACACCCCCGGTTACGTCTTTACGGGTGACACACTGTTTGTGGAAGCGGTGGGACGCACGGACCTGCCCGGCGCTTCGTGGCAAACGATGTACGACTCTATCAAAACAAAGATTTTTACACTGCCTGACGACACGGTGGTGATGCCCGGCCATAACTATGGACGCACTCCTACGTCCACGGTCGGCCACGAAAAAAAACACAATCCTTTCGTCCGCTGAAAACGCTCCGGAAACAATGATGGTTGATCAGCAGCGGACGCTTTTTTACAGCACCCGGCTGTCCGAATCCACAGTGTGGGTATTATTGTAATGAGCGCCGGCAGACACACGGACGATATTTTAGTCGTAAAATAATCTCGCGGAAATCATTGACATAAGTCAATTCATCATTAAATTACCGCGTGCTTGTCTTCATTTTGAAATTTTCAGGAGGGGCACCTTGCGCGCAAAGAAGCTGCCTGATTACCGCCTAAAACAAAAAATTTTATTTCTGGATAAGACATCTTCCGAATCTCTTATTGATTACGGAAACTTATGCCTCGAGGAAGGGTCCCATACCGATGCCCTGGATTTTTATGCCGCCGCTCATCACACAGAAGGGATTGAAAAAATAAGTCAATTCGCCCTGTCCCACGGGGATGCTTTCCTTTTTCAACAGGCGTCACGCGTGCTGGGCACCGCCGTGCAGGATACCGACTGGGATAAACTGGCTAAAAAAGCCCTGGAGTTAAAAAAATTCTCGTTCGCAAGGCAGGCTGTGGAAAAAATCACTGATACACAGCTTGCCGGCAGGCTCAAACAGGCGATCGAAGCGGAGGAAACAAAACAGGTAAATGATCAGAAGAGATTATTATGAGATTCTCGGTGTAGGCAAAACCGCCTCCGGAGAGGAAATTAAAAAAAATTACCGTAAAATTGCCATGCAGTATCATCCGGATAAAAATCCCGGAAATAAGCAGGCAGAGGATAAATTCAAGGAGGCGGCTGAAGCTTATGAAGTTTTGAGCGACAGCCAAAAACGCGAGATCTACGACCGCTTCGGCCACGAAGGTTTGAACAGAACCGGCTTTCAGGGCTTCAGTGGTTTTGACGATATTTTTTCCACCTTCGGAGACATGTTTGAGGACGTCTTCGGTTTTGGCAGCCCGCAGGGAAGAAGGCGCTCCGGTCGTACAATAAGAGCCGGGGCTGATTTACGCTATGATTTAAAGATATCACTTCTGGATGCAGCTTTCGGTCTGACCACGACAATTGATCTGGAAAAACTGCATCCCTGCAGCGAATGTGAAGGCTCCGGGGCGGCACCCGGCACCTCCCCTTCCGTATGTCCGACCTGCCAGGGCAGAGGCCAGGTAATGCAGTCCAGTGGATTTTTCACCATAAGCTCCACCTGCCCTCACTGCCACGGGAACGGCAAGTTCATCACCGACCCCTGCCGCAAGTGCCACGGCATGGGAAAGGAGCAGCAGCGTAAGACGGTGGAGCTGAAAATACCTGCCGGCGTAGATACAGGCTCACGTCTGCGTTTGCGCGGCGAGGGAGAGGCGGGAGACCCGGGCGCCCCGGACGGTGACCTGTACGTTTTTATAAGCGTCGAAGAGCACGACTTTTTTATGCGATCCGGTGACGATATCGTCTGCCGCGTTCCCGTCTCTTTTGTGCAGGCTGCGCTGGGTGCGACAGTCGAGGTACCCACCTTAAAGGATTCTGAAAAAATTAAAATCCCGAAAGGAACACAGACAGGCCAGATCTTCCGCCTCAGGGGTAAGGGGATTCCTCATCTGCAGGGATACGGGCGCGGCGATCAGATCATTGAGGTTTTCGTGGAGATCCCGCGTGATCTGACAAAAAAACAAGAGGCGCTCCTCAGAGAGTTTGAAAATTTAAGTTCATGATAAGTTGACAAAAAATACCTGCCACCGCACCGGAGTCCGGGCCGGACGAACAACCTCTTTTAATTAAAACAGCCGCACAAAAAAGATATTAATGTTGCATTCCCCCCGGCAATGTGTTTTAAGAGCCCAAATCAACGACCGGAGGATAACAGATGAAAAGAAAAACGTATCGCCTCGTGGTATGTTTATGCGCTTTTTTTATCTTATCCGGCTGTGCCACAGCGCTGGTTGTAGGCACCGCCGCCGTCGGTGCCGGAGCGGGAACCTATTTTTATGTAAACGGAGAACTCAAAACAGACTATGCCGCCCCATTTGAACAGGTCTGGGCGGCCTGCGAGAAAACTGTAGCCGATATGAGGGGCACAGAGGTTAAGCCGGCCAAGGAAATCGCCCAGGGCAAAATCTCGGCACTGATAAATGATGAAAAGGTACATATCAGCGTGACCTACCGGGGGAAAAACCAGACATCCGTGGCCATACGTGTGGGAATTTTCGGAAACCAGCTTTCCTCACAACGCATCCATGACAAAATTTCCTCATACCTGTCCGATGTTTAAAGAAACACTTTCGCGTGTCATGGCCGCGGTGATGAAACGGTGATAAATTAATTGCAAACCAACACAGGTCCGGCCCTGTGACATCTTCATGAATAAAAAACTTCTTTTGGGAATTTTACTGGGCGTCGCCCTGATTATCATTTCCATCGCCAATATTGACTTCCACGAAACCATCGCTCACATGAAAGACGTTCAGCCGGGACCGGCCGGCCTGTCGCTTTTTTTCATCGTCTTCATGCAGATTTTACGTTCCTACCGCTGGGGCGTGATTCTGGAACCGCTGGGAAAAATCAATCCTCTTTCGGTTTTTGCCGTAACTAATGTGGGTTTCCTGGCCATTTGCGCCATTCCGGCGCGCCTGGGCGAACTGGCCAGACCATATCTGATCTCACAAATGAGTCCCATTCGTATGTCCTCAGCCCTCGGCACGATCATCGCGGAGCGCGCCCTCGATAGCCTGGCGATTCTTGTCATAACAGTCTGTGTCATCATGCTGCATGATCTGCCGCCATGGATGGTAAGAACGGCTATCGCCTTTTTTATACTATCGGCATTGCTTATCTGCTTTATGATCTTCATTATTGTCCGCAGGGAGGCGGCGCTGAAAATAATTGAGCGCCTAGCCGGCCTATTCCCGGATCGCGTGGCAAAAATAATTAAGAATATGGTTCATCATTTCATTGACGGGATTGAGGTAATCGCCGATGTCCGGCGGCTCGCCTATCTGTTGATTCTATCCGCTGCCGTGTGGCTCGTAGATGTCGGAGCCATTTACGCGCTGCTCATCGCCTTCGGGTTTCATTTGCCGGCATTGGCGCCTTTTATCGTGATGATTGTCCTCGTTGCCGGCATCGCCCTGCCTACCGCACCGGGTTTCATCGGCAATTGGCATTTCGCCTGCATACTGGCTTTGAGTTTATTCGGCATTGCCAAAGTTCAGGCCCTGTCGTTTGCGCTGGTCTATCATTTTCTGTCTGTTGCGGTAGTCATTGTCCTGGGAGTTCTGTCACTGCCTTTCGGCAAATTTTCACTTACGGGAATGACAAAAAAGGTGAGTGATGAAGGACAGTCAACAAAGAGATGAAGTGGACAAGCTTGGCCACAAATCGTCAGCTACGCCCCTTTAACGCTGTGTCTTCCGCCATTCACCATCATTGTTTGTCGTCTTTGGTGACAACTTTCAGTGCTTTGAGTTTTTTATGCAGATTGCTGCGTTCCAGTCCGATGGCTTCGGCTGTTCTGGAGATATTGCCGTCGTATTCTTCGAGCTTTTTGATGATAAATTGCCGTTCAAAATCCAGCCGGGCATCCTTCAGGGAATCGCCGGCGGCAAAAGATTCCGGCGAGGAAAAATCCTGTTCCCGCCCCACCCGCAGAGGCGGGATATCGTCGACATCGATGTCGTTCGACGGAGTCAGAATGATCAGCCTTTCGATGATGTTTTTCAGCTCCCGGACGTTGCCGGGCCAGCTGTGCGCCATTAGCTTCTCCATGGCTGCATCCGTAATCGTTTTCGTCTGGAGCCCCTCTTTGCCTGCGAAGTCCTGAAGAAATCGCTCCGCCAGATAGGGGATATCCTCTTTTCTATCACGAAGCGGAGGTACCTTAAGAGGAATAACATGCAGACGATAATACAGGTCCTGGCGGAATCTTCCCGCTTCCATTTCCTTTTCCAGATCTTTGTTGGTTGCGGCCAGAACTCTCACGTCCATATCGATCACCCGGTTACCGCCCACCCGCTCAAATTTTTTCTCCTGGAGAATGCGCAGTATTTTCGCCTGCGCCTTGAGGCTCATATCCGCGACTTCGTCAAGGAAAATAGTTCCTTCGTGAGCCAGATCGAATTTGCCCCGTTTTTTTTCGGTCGCTCCCGTAAAAGCGCCTTTTTCATGGCCGAACAATTCGCTTTCGATCAATTCTTCCGGGATGGCGGCGCAATTGACCTCGACGATCTGTTTGTGCGAGCGCCGGCTTAAATGATGTATGGAGCGGGCGACCAGTTCCTTGCCCGTCCCGTTTTCTCCCATGATCAGAATCCAGGCATTGGTCGGGGCGACAATTCCGATCATTTCCTTGAGTTCAGTAATGAGAGGGCTCACTCCGGTGAGCTCATACTGATGGGAAACCTTCTGCTTGAGTAAAATATTTTCTTCTTCGAGGCGAACAACGTTGAGCGCGTTATTCACCACAATGATTACACGCTCCAGCGACAGGGGCTTTTCGATAAAATCGAAGGCTCCCAACTTCGTCGCCTTCACGGCCGTTTCTATAGTGCCATGGCCGGACATCATCACAACGACCACCTGCGGATGGGCGGAGTGGATGGCTTTGAGAGTTTCCAGCCCGTCGATCCCCGGCAGCCAGATATCCAGAAGCACAAGCTGCGGCATTTCCTCTGCTACCGTTCGGATGGCCTCTTCGCCGCTTTGTGCCGTCAGCACCTGGTAGCCTTCATCCTCCAGAATCGCCTTGAGGGATTGGCAGATGCTTTCTTCATCATCAACAACAAGAATGGTTTCGTTCATAAGGTTTACTCAATCCGCCCCGTTTATAGGCTAAACTTCGGAAACGGGCAACTGAAAAGATGTTATCGTTCCCGTAGGGTAATTGTCGCTGATAATCACTTTCCCCTTGTGGTCGGCGATAATGGAACTGACAATGGCCAGCCCGAGCCCCGTACCCGACTTTTTGGTTGAAAAATAGGGCTCGAACACTTTCTGCTTGTGGCCGGGCGGGACTCCCGCTCCGTCGTCCGCGACGGCAACGACCACTCTTTTTTGCTCCTCATCGTAGCGCACCACCACGCCGATATGTCCTGATTTTTTATTCAGTGAAGCCACGGCGTTATCCAGCAGGTTGATCATGACGCGGTTGATCTGTTCGGCATCCAGATTGAACGGCGGCAAGTTTTCCGCGGGGCTGTACTCAAAGACAATGTCCTTATGCGCGTCAGTAAAAAGTAATACCGCGTCGGATACGACCTTGTTGAGGTCATTGGGCGCAAGAGTGGTCACCGGCATGCGTGCATAGCGTGAAAACTCATTGACCAGATTTTTCAGGACCTCTACCTGATCGACAATGGTCTGAGTGCATTCCCGGAAAACCGAGCCTTCTTCACCGAGGCTGTCGCCGTATTTGCGCTGCAGGCGCTGCGCGGATAGCTGCACCGGTGTGAGCGGGTTTTTAATCTCATGCGCCATCCTTCTGGCCACTTCGCGCCAGGCCGCGGCCCGCTCTGCCTTTTGCAGTTCCGTCAGGTCTTCAAACACAAGCACCACGCCCGAATCACTGCCCTCCTCATCGACAATGGTGGTCAATGTCAATAAAATCGTCATCACCTTGTCCTTGATGCTGAGCTCCATCTGTTTTTCTAAAATTCCTTCACGGTTTTCTTTCATTTCTGCAAGAAGGGAGTCCAGCACGGCAACCTGCTCACCACTTAGCAGGTCACGGTAATTCCGGTACAGATAAAGACCGGAATCTATTTCCAGCATGGCCTCTGCGGCACGGTTGATGGTAGTGATGATACCGTCTTTATCTACGGAAATAATTCCCGCGGAAATATTTCGTAAAACCGCGGCCATATATTTGCGTCTCTCTTCCAGTGATATATTGGCCAGGATCAGGCTGGTCTTGCTCTTTTGCAGATCATCCGTCATGGAGTTGAATGATTTGACGAGAAGTCCGATTTCGTCATCCGCCTCGACTTCGATACGACTGTCCAGGTCCCCCTGGGTAATCCGGTTTGTCGCCGTCACAAGATCCTGGATAGGGTTGGTGATACTCTTGGCCAGCGACAGGCCGAACCATGTCGCCAGAAAAATAATCACAAGCGTCACGATGGACATGATCATGACATATGACATTTTTATCGGGTTTTTCATGAATTTGATCTGGCCGTATTGCTCGGAAGCGTCGGCGATAACCCGTAACTTATCGGCAAGCCCCTGAGGGACGGCGTAGCTGACCGACACGCGACCGATAACTTCTGTGCTGACCGCGTAGGAAAAAACCGGCACAACCCCTACAATGACTTCTCCAGAGGCTGTAGGCTCTACCAGCGCCACTTCTTTTCCGGAATAGACATCCTCCTTCATCTTGGGTGAGAGCTCAACCGGTTCCGGCGGCGGGTTTTCGTCATCGGTAAAAACGATATTTTTATCGGCAAAATCAAAATAGGCTTCCAGACGACCTATTTTATAGTTCTTCTGGCGTTGTGACAAAAAACTCAGCAGATAATCACTTTTATCGTCATCATAGAGGCGGTTTTTGGTGATGTCCATACTTACCTGTCGGGCATGGAATTTAGCCAGGTCCTGTCCCTGCATGTAATATTCCTGGGCCACTTCCAGCGACCTGGCTAGTCCCTCACCGATTTTGATGTTGAACCAGAATTCAATCGAGTAGGAAAGAAAATTGATGGCAAATAAAAAAAGGAGGATGGTCGGCACCAGCGAAAGCCCGACAAAGGCGGCGACAAGCTTGTTACGCAGGCGCGAGCCGATTACCCCCTTGCGGCGCTCGGAAAACAGCTTGAATACATTGCGGACAATCAGGAACAGAAGCAAAAGAATGAGGATGATATTGATGCTGGTCAGGCCATAGACCAGAATATTTGACGAAATGGGAAGCTCTTTTCTTGCCGAGAGCTGGCTGGCCAGTACCGTGAAAGCGATGGCAAGCACGCCTACGACCAGCATCAAAATACGTTCGCGCCGGCGTTTTCTCAATTCCCGTTCGTCAAGGTAAGACTTGATGCTTTTTTTTTTGCTTTTCATGCGCTCCTGGATGCCGTCGTCGGGGCGGCTAAAAAATCAATATGAAAATCTCAGCCTGTATAGAGGCGTTTCCAAGTCCCACAGGGACACAAAAAACAGCACATACTCCATATTAAAAGGCAGGCTGACCTTATCGATTTTGACCTTGGTCAACACATGATAGTTATTCCCTTTGGACAAACGCGAAAAGGGAATAATCGTGATCCCGTCAAAATCCGCCATGGCTTTCCGGGCGCTTTCAAAGTCCTGAAATACCATCGGCTGGGGTGCACCGTCGGTCGTGATCGTAAATATTTTTTTCAAATTATCGTATTTAATCGTGCGCTGAATTTCTTTGCCGGCAATATGTTTATTCCAGAGACGCGGCCTTTCCTGATAAACGTCCAGATGCAAAGTAAAGACAACGGGAACGCCCGCCATGGTGGCGGAGATCATCTCTGGTTTGAAACAGTCGATCACTCTGGCATAAAGCAGGACATTGCGGGTGTTACTGGTGATTAAAACATCCACCATCCGGGGGGTGACCTGAGCCTTCCCCGC
>CAYWRV010000081.1:0-9147 GCA_964460865.1 uncultured Smithella sp.
TTTTCGGCGGAGATTTAAAAAGCAATTGAACACCGTTGGTGCGCTTCAGGATTATTAATGGAAGCAACTTTACCTGCCTGCTCCCCTACCGACCGTGTCGTAATGACAAATAATAGTACTTATGCATAATATCACCCGCTGGAGACTGTGTCGTAATCTTCTTTTGTCATTACAAGACACCTCTCAGGCGTCGTGGTAATCCCTGTATTCGGCAATTTAAGAAATTGCTGCGGTCGCCACGCTCCTGATCTACCGTTACCTCGACTGCAGTGATCTGAAAAACCCCTTCGCCTGCGGGGCGGAGTTGGGAAAGGAGTATATCGTTTCCACAAACCTGAGCGTGGAACAGATGGCCGGACGTCTGGGCTTTTCCGAAGCGGCGGCCCTGCGCCGGGCGTTCAAAAAATGGACCGGCATCAATATCACCCAATTCCGGAGAAATAAATACTCGCAATAAACATCAAGCAAAACCCGAAAAAATTGTTTTAACGAAGGAAACAAGAAGAGGACTTTCAAACTACTTCAGATTTCACAAAGACAAAACGTGGAAGCAAAACTTTGACAGGCAGACACAGGCTATGGTTTACTGAAAATCACCGGCTCCGTAACAGGCGGCGATATGAATATTAAACCCGGGCAGACTCACACTCATAAAAACCGGTTTACTGTCTGAAAAGGCCGGATCACCTCTGGAAGCCCAGCCTCACGAAATGGGGCGTGGTTATCTCATGGTGCTGTACAAATACGAGTGGGAACTGGTCAAAAGCGCCCCTGGCACAAGCAATTATATTGACATCGTACGGTCATCCGGATCATTAAGTTCACGGCTATCGCACAGGTAGTATCTTCCCCCCTCCAGTATCCGAATCACATCTTGTTTGATGAGTTCCTGAAGAGCCTGAGGTCGGTAGTCCCGCAAACCAATGCGTAAAAGCGGACTTTTAGCGTAAGATAGCTCTATCGCCGATGCCGGATCAAGCGCTTTTTTCTCTCGCAGGTCCCGAATAATGGCATCACCTGCCTTTTTCATCTTCCAGTAGGTGCTACGCAACGCAAGAATGAGCCCTCCGATCACAAATAGAATAAAAATAATGGTCTTAAGGGTTTCGGACATGGTTTTAGCTCCCGTGTCGTTGTTTGTAAATCATCTTGGAATACCTGCTTTATAATACCGATCCGGAAAAGAGGTCAAGAGGATGTAGGAAGATGGGTTAATGTGTATACGAGACACCACATCGTCTCAGGCGCCTGCGACCGCAAGACCGTATTTTTTAATTTTTTTATAAAGCAGGGTTCGATGGATACCCAGAATGCGCGCAGCTCGGGCTTTGTTATGACCGGCTTCTTTTAAGGCTTGAAGGATAGCCTGGGCTTCTGCGTGGGCATGAACCTCCCGCATAGGAGAGTGCTTTCGGGGCGGCATCATCTCGTGTCTGTGTTTCAGGTAAAAAGGCAAGTCTTCTTCCCGGATAACATTGCCTTCCAAAGAAGACAGGGTCCATTCCATCACATTGGACATCTCTCTCACATTGCCCGGCCAGCTATGCTCGAGCAGAGCTTTCTGGGCACTTTTATCAAAACGGATGTCGAACAGGTCGTATTCCGCCGAAAACCTCTGCAAGAGGTGCATAAAAATAGGAATGATATCTTCCCGGTGTTCGCGAATAGGCGGAATCGTGATGGGAAATACGTTCAACCGGTAAAAAAGATCTTTGCGGAATTGGCCGTCCCGGACCATGCTTTCCAGGTTCTGATTGGTGGCGGCAATCACGCGGAAATTAGAATGAATCACACGGGTGCCGCCTACACGTTCAAATTCTTTTTCTTCAAGGACACGCAGCAGTTTCGGCTGCATCAACAAGGGCAGTTCTCCGATTTCATCGAGAAAGACGGTTCCACGATCGGCCAGTTCAAATTTACCGGGCTTCCCTCTCGATTTCGCTCCGGTAAAGGCTCCCTGCTCATAACCGAACAGCTCCGACTCGAAGAGGTCCTTGGGTATGGTGGCACAATTGATGCGTACAAAAGGATGGATTTTGCGTGGTCCGGCATGATGAATAGCCTGCGCGAACAGCTCCTTGCCGGTGCCGCTTTCACCGGAGATCAGTACAGGAAGATGACTGGCGGCGGCTTTTCTCGCCTGCGCTTTCAAAAAGGTAATCGCTTCGCTTATACCTATCACACTGTCGATGGTATATCGTGTGGATCGCATAGCGAGCAGTTCAGCTTCGTAAAGTTTGATTTTGGATTCAAGTAAAGAGAGCTCTTTGGCCAGCTTGCCAACATCTCGCACATCCTTGAAAACTAATTGACCATAAACAGCAACCACCTTGCTGTCTTTTTTGATAGGGATGCGGTGCACCACCATTTTCTGGCCTTTGATGAGGTGGCTGTTGTTGAATTCCGGCTTGCCTGTCTGAGCGACAATGTGCATACGCGAGTTCTCGACCACCTCAGTGCAATGCTTGCCGATCTGAGCATGAGGATCTAGATTCAGAAAATTGCCGTAAGGTTTGTTCATGTGGGTGATATAGCCGTTTTCATCGGTGACCATGCTGCCGTAGTGAATGCTTTCAAAAATCAGTTCATACACTTCCAGCCGCTTCCGCAATACTTCCATCTCCCGAATATCAGAGTTCGTCGTATTGTTTTTTGGCGTGTGTATCAGAGACAGATTTGCATTTCTTTTCATACTGACTCCGTAGCCCTAAAGATACATGTATTAAAAATAATACAAACCCAAGCTTATTTCTACCATCCTCAATGGTTTGTCAAGGAAAATATTCTGAATTATATATTTCATAATTTATTGATATCGCACGATAAACAATAAGTTCTGTTTTTTGATCTTCCCGATAATGGCAATGGTACCATCTTTGCAAAGAACGTCACGTCATTACATGGCCGAAAAATAGTTACCGTTATTAGTTTGCTTTTTTCTTACGTAGATACAGAAATACCAATGCAACAAGAGTTGTTCTATTGCACAGCTGTATTTTAACAATTTGAGGAAAGAGAGCATTATGAATCAGGATATATCCAAACGCATTCACCCCATGCTGTTACAACTCCGTTCACAACACGCAAAAAAGGGCAAGGTGGTTTCGACCGAGGAAGCCGTGCGTATCATCCGAGACGGTGACACGATTGCGACGGAAGGATTTTGTGGGGCCTGCTTTGCCGAAGAGATTGCGATTGGACTGAAAAAGCATTTTCTGGCAACCGGCTCACCCCGAAATCTGACCATCGTCTATGCCGCCGGCCAGGGAGACGGCATAGACAGAGGTTTAAATCATCTTGGACATGAAGGCCTTGTTGGAACCGTTATCGGAGGCCACATCGGTATGGCACCGAAACTGCAGCAATTAGTCAGAGAAAATCTTGTATTTGGATACAATATGCCCCAAGGGGTTATTACACATTTATTCCGTGATATCGCGGCCAAAAAGCCGGGCACCATCACAAAAGTAGGGATGGGCACCTTTATCGACCCGCGCATCGACGGCGGGAAACTCAATGAAAAAACTTTTAAGGAAGGAAGGAATCTCATTGACCTGATTCAAATCAACGGTGAGGAATATCTTCTTTATAAAACCTTCCCAATCAATGTTGCCATTCTCAGGGGAACAACGGCGGATACGGATGGCAATGTGTCGATGGAGAAGGAGCCCCTGACCCTGGAGTCTTTGTCGATGGCCATGGCGGCAAAGAATTCCGGCGGTTTTGTCATTGTCCAAGTGGAACGGATCGCGGATCGGGGAACCCTGAACAGCCGCCAGGTGAAGATTCCCGGGATATTGGTGGATTGCGTCGTTTTGGCCCCACCAGAGAATCATTGGCAGACGTTTGGCGAATTTTACAATCCGTCTCTAAGCGGAGAGGTCAAAATTCCCATGCAATCTATTCCACCCATGGAACTGGGGCCGAGAAAAATTATTGCGCGCCGAGCGGCCTTCGAACTTACACCCAACAGCGTGGTCAATCTCGGCATCGGCATGCCGGAAGGCGTCGCAAGTGTGGCTAATGAAGAAGAAATCATTGAATATTTAACACTGACGACGGAGCCCGGCACAATCGGAGGCATGCCTCTTGGCGGACTTTGCTTCGGGACGGCAACCAATATGGAATGTTTGATCGATCAGCCCTACCAGTTCGATTTTTATGACGGCGGCGGCCTGGATACGGCCTTTCTCGGTGCAGCAGAGGCGGATGAGGAGGGCAATGTCAATGTCAGCAAGTTCGGAACACGTTTTGTCGGGCCGGGGGGCTTTATCAACATTAGCCAAAATGCAAAGAAGGTGGTTTTCGTGGGAAGTTTCACGGCTGGCGATCTCCAGGTGTCCATAACCGATGGGAAACTACATATCGACCAGGAAGGGAATGAAAGAAAGTTTATCAAGCAGGTCGATCAAAAAACCTTCAGCGGACGCTTTGCAGCGCATAATCATAAACCAGTTCTCTATATCACGGAGCGATGCGTATTCAATCTTACGGAAGAAGGAATGGAATTGATCGAGATAGCCCCCGGCATAGACCTGCAAAAGGATATTCTCGATCAGATGGGATTCCGTCCCGTTATCAAGGGAACGCCGAAGCTTATGGATGCCCGGATCTTCAGGAACGAGCCCATGGGGCTGAAAAGCGACCTCTTGACCATCCCTTTGGAAGACCGCCTGACTTACCACGCAAAGGAAAATGTCTTTTTCGTCAATTTCGAGAATCTGTACATTCGCTCCCGTGCAGAAATAGAGAAGATCAGGAGGCTGGTTGATGAAATTCTTGGTCCCCTGGACAAAAAAGTCAACGCGATCGTCAATTACGACAATTTCAATATCCTTTCAGATTTGGTCGATGATTACGTAACTCTGATCAATGATGTGACGCCATACTATGAAGGCGTCACACGCTATACGACAAGCGCTTTTTTGCGAATGAAAATGGGGGACGAATTGAAAAAGCGCAATTTGGCGCCGTATATTTATGAAAGCCCCGAAGAGGCCCATCAGGCCCTAAAAAAAACACAAACTTAGAATAGAGAGGAGGAGGAATATCTAAACACGCTTGAAGAAATGAGTGAGCCAGTCCGTAGGCGTTTTAAGAGGGTGGCGCGACCATCATCTTCTTGGTTTGAAGAAATTTATTGCCTAACATGGACCCTGAAAGATAAAAAAGAAGGAGGAAGAAATGAGGAACAAAAAATCGGCTTTTATCATAGGCATGTTTATTACGTGTTTTCTATTGGCGGGATTCAGCTCTGCCGCTGAGCTGCCCAAAGTGAGATGGACTGTACAAACCACCTGGGCGAAGGGCATGTTGATCCACGATGAGGTAGAAGTTTTTGCCAAGCGTGTCAGTGACATGACCGGAGGCAATTTTGTAATTAAAGTTCTTCCAGCGGGCGCTATTGTTGGGGCCATGGAAAACATGGAAGCGACTTCCAAAGGGACGCTTGACGGGTGGCACAGCTGGCCCGGCTATTGGCAGGGCAAGCATCCGTCTGCCAATTTTTTTGCTTCTATTCCTATGCATCTGGAACCGACCATGTACATAACATGGATGTATCAAGGCGGCGGCAAGCAACTCATGCAGCAAATGTATGATGAAATGAAAATGAACGTCGTCGTCTTTCCCGGCGGTTTGACCCATCCGGAAATTTTGGCCATGTCCAACAAATCCCTTAAGAATGTCAAAGATTTTAAAGGTCTGAAATACAGAACACCGGGCTGGTGGGCAGAAATTCTTAAATCGATGGGTGTCTCCGTTACGATGGTAGCCGGTGTCGATCTGTATCCCTCACTGCAAAAAGGAGTTATTGATGCTTTGGAATTTTCCACCCCCATCGTCAACAAATCGCAAAATTTCCATGAGGTTGTCAAGTATGTTGCCGGTCCCGGCATGCACCAGCCGACCTGCTATTTCGAGATTGGTTTCAATAAAGACAAATATAATGCGCTTCCCCCAGAATATAAAGCGATTCTCGAAAGCGCCATTATGGCAATGAATATAGATATGTGGACCAAAGACATCACCATGGGTATCGACACTCTGAAATTCTTCAAAAGCAAAGGCTTGACGCTAACCCGCGTTGAAGACAAGGATCAGAGAGAGTTCCGGAAAGTCGCCTGGGCATTCATTGATCAGGAAGTGAAAAAGATCAACAGACCCCATACGACCGAAACATGGGCTTCGGCAAATAAGATGTGGACGGAATTTTCCGACTACGAATATTTTATGTTGCCTGTTCGCAAGTAAAATCAGTTTCTTTGGTCTAACAATAATCTTCCCCTGCGTTACCCGGTCGGAACTTTTGTTTCCGGCTGGGTGCGCGACCTAAGGCGTATTTGTCCTGTTTTAAAGAAAGAGAAACCAGGAGTGTTACGATGAAAATCATTATTGCAATCATGAAGACGATCAATATCGTCAACGAGAAGATCGCACGGCTTGCTTCTTTTTGCCTCCCTTTGCTGATTCTCGCGCTGATCTATGAAGTTGCAGCCCGTTATGTTTTCAATGCACCGACGACCTGGAGCGGGGATGCGACTTATTTTCTCTGCAGCATTGCCCTGGTCCTTACCCTGGCCTATACCTGGCAGGTCGGCGGACATGTCAGTGTGGACATGATTTTAGTCAAGTTGCCTGTCAAGGTTCAGGCTCTCCTGAATGTATTCTTTATGCTGACCATGTTCTTTCTGTGTTGGTTCTTGATTGTCTGGGCGATGGTGCCTACGGTGATAGAATCATGGCGGATTCTGGAGAGATCCACTATTGGCTATTTCCCCCCCATCTATCCTTACAAGACCTGGATACTGATCGGGACTCTCATGTTGATATTACAGGGCTTTAACGTGTTCGTCTCGGAGCTATACCGGCTGATTAACGGAAAGGAGCTGACTATCTCATGAGTATTGAAATGATCACTTTTATGATGTTGACCATTCTGATCGCGGTCATAATGATGGGTTTCCCGATTGGTTTTTCGCTGGCCGGCGTCGCGACGGTTTTCGGTATTATTTTTGTGGGGCCTCAGATCAGCAATGTTTTCATGTTGCGTATGCATGTCGCTTTTTCCGACAACACTCTCATTGCCATTCCACTGTTTATTTTTATGGGAATCATCATCGAAAAATCGGGAATCGCTGGTAGGCTCTTCGATGCTATGTACGTGATGCTGGGAGGATTGAGAGGCGGACTCGCCATGTCCACCGTTGCTGCTTCCGCAATCTTTGCGGCGGCAACCGGCGTTGTCGGTGCAACCGTTACCACGCTGGGCATCCTAGCAATGCCGGCGATGCTAAAATATAAATACAACAAACCTCTGGCCAGCGGCGCCATCTGTGCGGGGGGTGCTTTAGGTATTTTGATTCCACCCAGCATCATGATCCTGGTCTACGCTCCTACTGCGAATGTTTCTGTCGGCGCTTTGCTGATCGGCGCTTTTCTGCCGGGTGTAATTCTGTCGGTTTTGTATCTTCTTTACATAGGCATTGTGTGTTTTCTGAAGCCAGAAATGGGACCGGCCATCCAAGAAGACCTCCGGGTACCGTTAGCAAAAAAGCTGCAGATGCTTGTCACGTCGGTGTTGCCCGTGTGCATCCTTATCTTGGCCGTTTTAGGCGCAATCTTCTTCGGCGTAGCCGCGCCTACGGAAGCCGCCGCTTTTGGCGCCTTTGCCGCTGTTATCATGGCCGCTGCGTACAAAGCGTTGAACTGGCAGGTTATTAAAGATGCATCCTTCGCTACAACGAAAGCATCTGCCATGGTTTACATGGTCTTCATTGGAGCTTCGTTCTTTACAAGCGTCTTCATGCGTCTGGGGTGCGGCGACATTGTTGAAGAGATGGTTCTGGCGCTGCCCTTCGGCAAGTGGGGTGTTATGATAGCAATGTGGACCATTATCATTATAATGGGATGTTTTCTGGATTGGATTGGCATCGTGATGATTGTCGTTCCGCTCTTCTCGCCGATCGCACTCAAACTCGGCTTTAACCCGATCTGGTTTGCTCTGATGAATATTGTTGTCTTGCAGACTTCGTTTTTGACGCCTCCCTTTGCCTATACGATCTTTTATCTCAAGGGCGTGGCCCCACCCGAAATAACGCTCAATGATATTTATAAGGGTGTTGTGCCTTTTATCCTGCTCATGCTTCTTGCCGTGGCAATATTCGCGATCTTCCCCAACATTCTGCTATGGGCTCCACGGGCGGCGGGACTTGCGGGTTAATGAAAGATATTTTTTACAGTTTAGCCTGGCGGGTTTTAAATTTAAACTAGGACAACATGTTTGCCGAATTCCCCAGACTTGAGAAACATTTGATTTGCGAACACATTAAACAGCGTTGTCGCTTGTTGGAACAGAAAAATGGTTCCTGGAAAAAAGGAGGCAAAGGAAAATGATTCCCAAAATACAAACAGTTCTTTATGCGACCGATTTGAGCAAGAACTCGGCCTATGCTTTCCGCTTTGCCGTCAATACCGTGCAGAAGCATGATGCAAAAATCCATATTCTCTATGTTGTCGAGGCAATTTCACCCCAGATGGAAGAACGCCTACTTTCTCATATCGAGAAGGACAAGCTCACGGAGCTGAGAAAAAAAGCTGAGGAGGATTTCTGCCTGCGGATCGAAGATCGCCTGAGACAATTTGCCGCCAAAGAACTTAAAGACGATCAGGAAACTCTGAAGCGGGTCGTCGGAATCCACATTGTCTACGGTGACCCTGCAACGGTCATTCTCGACAAAACAGATGAATTAGGCTGCGACATCATCATTATGGGAACACATGGAAAGGGTTTTATCCAACATACCTTTCTGGGAAGTGTTTCCGAAAAGGTGCTGCGCCGGATTCGCAAGCCGGTCTTCATCATCCCTCTTCCGACAGAGGATACGGATATTACCCTAGGGCCGATATAATCATAAGCGGATGCCTGCCCGGAAAGTAAGGCAGGAAGGGAGGTTCAAGGAGGAGGGAATAATCCGAATTATGGGGGCTGCAGCCTGGCGTTTCGGTGTCAGATATGCCGTTATGAGGAACACAGCATATAAAATAGTCCCGAAAAGTAGATCTGTGCTCGAAAGCGTGATATTTGAGCTTGAGGTAGTGTCAAGAATCTTTCGCACTTTTGTTTTAGCAGCCCAACAATCCGGTAGT
>CAYWRV010000082.1:0-9103 GCA_964460865.1 uncultured Smithella sp.
CCACAACTCCCCCGGGGAAAACGTAATAACCCGGCACAAAACTGCTTTTGCGGTTGCGCCTCAAAAGCAGCACTTCGATGCCGGGCATCCGGCCGCATGATGACGGCCTCAACAGCATCACAGTCGCAGCGTCAACAGGCGATACGCTCATCTTTACACCTCATCGTCTCAAACCCGCCTGCCGTTTTTCAATCGAGCCAGTGCACAATTTCATCAAGCTCCGCCCTTGTTCTTTCAAATTTGTTCACGGGGGCCGAAGTATCGGGATATCCCAGGACAATGCCTGCTACAATTTTCCATTCATCGGAGATGGAGGCTATCTTCCGGGCCTCGGCGGGATAGCGTGCCGCCGACGCCAAAAGGCAGGTTCCCAACCCTTTGCTGCAGGCGGACAAACAGATAGTCTGGGCAATCAGCCCGATATCCAGCATCTGGTATTCCACAAGGTTGTCGCGGGCGATACAGGCGAGAATCAGACAGGGAGCGTCAAACATCATGACCATCTCCCGGTAGTATTTTTCCCGCCCGGCCTTGTCTTCGCGCTTAATGTCCTGAGAACTTAAAATAGTCTTGCCAACTTCGTTGTAGCGGTTCTTCATTGCATCAGGCCATTTTTCCAGCATCGGGACATCCGGTGTGATGGGAGCTCCCGCCATCGTCCGGTCCAGACTCATTTGCTTGAATTTTCCGAGCGTCTTTCCCGTCAGAACATACAGACTCCATGGCTGGGTGTTTCCCCAGGAAGGGGCCCAGCGGGCCTCGTCCATTATTTCCATAATGACGTTTTTTGGCACTTCCTGATTTGTGAACTTGCGGATGCTCCTTCTTCCTCTGATCGCTTCAGTCACTTCCATACGAACCTCCCATACAGGATCGAATCCTTTATTTCGCCTTGTCTTTTATTTGCAAAAACCGGAAAGTCTTAAGGGGGGACAGCCAAAAAAGATCATCTCCCGGCCAGCATATAGCGTTGTCTGATCCTCTTTCTGAGCACCAGGCGAATCGCTATATAAGGGAAGAAGAAAAAAACGAATGCGCAAATCTTCAGAAAGGCCATGCCATAATACGTGAAAAGTGTGTAGTCATACTCATCTATGTCAAACCACTGCGAACTCAGGTAATAGCCGTAATCTCCGGCCAGTATAAAAAAGACAAACCACAAAAGCACGAACACTACAGTCAGGATAAAACATCTGATCAGGATTCCGGCCAGGGCATCAAGAAAAACGAATTGCTCCCGTGCGTTCATGCGGTTCTCCTTTGAGTTTTCTTCAACCTGACGCCTCTTTTTGTGATTTTAGTCGGCGTGCAATTTTTTTTGAATATCAGCCGCTTCCCTTTTGGCCTCACGGTAGGCCAGGAAACTGCGCCAGAACCATCCGGCGGCGAAACCGGCGGCCAGAATAATGAAAATAAGTAGCGCAATCGAAAGAGAAACCTGCCAGAAAAAAATGTTCACGGTTACCGCCGCCACATTCTGGATGATGAAAATGACGGCCAGGCAGGAAATGATGCCAAACAGTATGACTTTTAAATTCATTTTTTTCTCTCCACCGGCAAAACCAACGACTGACGGGCTGCGCACGGATTGTAAAAACCGCGTCGGAAAAAATTACTCCATGTCAACGGTGAAAGCAACATATATTTCGCCATGCGGGACTCGCCCGTATTCAGCGGGGCCACAGATAAAGGCCCGGCCGGCAGGGTGACGGATCATTTCCCGGCCGGAAACCTGTTTATGGAGCGGGGCTTTTTCCGCTCATCTGGCGATGCCAGGATACGCAATAGCGTCCCCCGGCCGCAAGCAGTTCTTCATGGCTGCCCGATTCAATGATGCGGCCGCGCTCCATCACATGAATTATGTCCGCCTGCATCGCCGTGGTAAAACGATGCGTGATCATGAGCACCGTGCGACCGGACGCCAGATTGCGAAAACGTGCCAGCCAATCCGCCTCCGCCCATGAATCCATAAAGCTCGTCGGTTCGTCGAGAATTATAAATTCCGCCTCGCGATAAAAAGCGCGCGCCAGCGCCAGGCGCTGCCACTGGCCGGAGCTCAGCTCCGAGCCGCCGAACCACTTACCCAGTGTGCTCTGATAGGCCCGGGGCAGGCGTGAAATCAGACTGTCGGCGCCGGCGGCTTCGGCGGCGGTGATAATTTTTTCCTGCCGGAGGGGTCGGTCTATGTCACCGAAGGCTATATTGTTGAACACGGTATCATGGAAGCGCACCGGCTCCTGAAAAAGAACGGTGATGCGGCCGCGCCACTGCTCAGGGGAGAGCTCGCGTATATCCGTCTGATCGAGCAAAATGCGCCCCGCATCTGGATCATAAAAGCGGCACAGCAATTTTATGAGTGTCGTTTTTCCCGCGCCGTTTTCGCCGACCAGCGCGGTGATACGGCCGGCTGGTATGTTCAGGCTGAAATTATCCAGCGCCTTTGTCTGGCTTCCGTAATAACGAAAGGTGACCCCCTGCAACTCAATGCCGTGGCGCAGCCCGGGAAAATCCACCGCTTGGGACGGCACGCGGATATTCGGCTTGAGGTCCAGAAACTCGAAGAGATTTTCCAAAAACATGACGTTGCGGTGAATTTCGCCCGCATTGCCCAGAAGAGAGCGCATCATGCGTTGCCCCTGGAAAAAAGCCTGCACGAATAAAGCCAGACTTCCCAGGCTTAAAAACCCGCCTGCGGCACGATACCCCATCCAGACCAGCGCCGCCGCCATACTGGCCAGACCCATCAAGGCCGCACCAGCCGTGGCGATCGCCTCGTCGCGGGCCAGTTGCACCCTTTCTTTGCGCAGCCTGGCGCGCAGGCCGGTAAATAAATTCCTGAAATGGGGGCCCAGATTGAACAGGCGCATCTCTGCTGCGGCATCGCGCCAGGTCAGCATCATGTCGTAGTAGTTTATTTTGCGCATGGCCGTCGTGTTGCTCACGCGCCAGTGGTGAAACCGTATCGTGTGTTTTAGCACCACCCACAAGGCCGGCAGCGTGCTGGCCAAAAGCAACAGGGGAAGCCAGATGCCGAAAGTAAGTAAAACCCCCGCCATCGCCACCAGCGTCACGAAGCTCTGCAGCAGGGCGCCGGCATTGGCCACCAGCGCCGCCGGCCGCGAAAGGGCGTCAATGCGGGCCCGGTGCAGCTGGTCATAATAGCCGGGATTGTCATAGAAAGACATATCCAGACTCATTGCCTGCTCATGGATGAGCGCATGGACACTGTCCTGAATCTTTTCCGACTGCGCCGTCTGGAGCGAGCGGCTGGCGCTTTGCAGCACTTCCATCGCCACCAGAACAAAGGCCATTGCGACACCGGCGGGAACCAAAACAACCAGCCCCTGCCACCCGCTCCCGTCATTAATGGCCCGGGCCACTCCGTCCACCAGCACCTTGGTCAGATAAACCATGGCTACCGGAAGCAATCCCTGCAAAAGAAGCAGGGCGAGCCAGGCAATCATCAGCCAGCCGGCCGCCCTGTATACCAGGGAAAATGCCCGCGGCAGGTAGGGAAGCTGTGCCTTGAATTCCTGTAGCAGTGCCTTTATCTGTCTCACCATAGCAGTCGTCTGTGAATCTCTAGGAAAAGGTCGAAACCACTGTAAAGCGTTGATGGCCGCCGGCACCGGTCAGTATGAGCCCGCCGCAGCGTAACCAGGCATGCGCCGCCATTTTTTCCGGCTTCGTCTCATCTTTCATCACGCCCAGATAAACGGTGGCCGGGATTCTGCGCCTTTTGAGCATCCACTTGGCAGCCACCGCCTGCGGCAGACAGGCGCTCTCCCAGGGTGTCCAGGCCGCCGCGGAGCGGACCGTACGGCCGACCATACGGGCTGTCTCGACCGCTTTCGGCGCCAGAGGAGTTTGATCATCTTTCATGTGATTGCCCAATGTTTTTACCAGCCACTTCATCGGGAAAAGCAACACGCACGACCTTGCCGCCCCGAGCAATATAAAAGCCTCCAGAAGGAGACTCCTCTCCACAGGGCTTCGCCTCAACCACTTTGCGCCAACAGCCTTCATCGAACTCAGGCGTGATGTCCTGCCTGTGTCACCCATAAATCAAATATCTTTCCATATGCCGCCCCTCAAAACTTTGCCTCCAGCACATCGGCCAGTTCATCGAGGAGGAAGTTTTCACGGGGACGTAATACACGATAAACGCTGGTTTGAGCCGCTACCCTGGCGCACTGACGGAAATACTCCCTTTTACCCCCGAGGCCATCGAGAAAACCAGGACGGTAAGTGTTGGCCATCAGCGGGTCCAGTTTGGCGCCACCTCTCAATGAAGAGATTTCAATGTGCTCTGTGTCCGCCGCCTCCAGCGAAAAAACATTTTTCAGACGAACGGGCCGGTCATCCTCGTGCACCACCGGCATGAAATATTTTTCCAGATTTTTGATCCAGACGACTTTTTTCAATCCGTCCTTGTCTTTTCCCAGTTTCTCGAGTGCATCCTCCCACAGCTTCAGACGCGGGAAACCGGGAATAACCGCCGGGAATCCGTCGTCAAAACCTATGGCACATACATCGTCGGCCAGAAAAGCCAGGCCACGCTGATGAAAGGCGGCCGCCAGCGTGGATTTACCCGCTCCGGAGGGCCCCAGAAAAATGGCGGAAGAATTGTTTTTTGTCACAGCGCCCGCATGCAGGACAAGCACGTTACGCTGGTGCAAAAGCGCCCCCATGGCCGAGCCCATCAAAAATATCAGAATTTTTTCTTTTTCCACGCCCGGCCCGGCTGTGATGACAATCCTGCCGCCTCCCTGCACATAATAACGCGCGATCGACTCTGCGCGCAGCAAAAATTCACCGGGCGCCGCCTCATACCAGGCTGTCTTTTTCTGGGGGCGTGCAAGTTGCGGCGGAACTTCACCGTACTCGATTACCACATCCGGCTCCGATGGTTGTTGCAGGACTCGGGCCTCCGGTGCGGGCAAATCTATTTCGGAGCGGATACTCAAACCGAAGATGCTGTATGTTTTACTCATGAAAAACCCGGCTGCTTTTTTGTCCTGCACGTCTTCATAGCGAAAAAACCATTCCCTGTCAAAGCATCGCCGGGGCGGGGCAATAAATTGGAAAATGAAAGTGTCCCGACACATAAAAGCCGGACTCAGTCGTCGCGCCTTGCCGGCGCCGGCCTTTGCCCATCCGGCACAAAGCAGCCGTCCAGGCACTCTTTTGTGCAATGGCCGTCGCATGGTTCGATGTGGACGGTCGTCGCCGACAGAGGGAATTTGCTTCTCATCAGGCGTTTGAGCTCATGCGCTATAAGGTGTGATGTTTCCACAGTCATTTGCGGATCGACCTTGATGTGAAATTCAATGAAGCGGAAGTTTCCCGCCTTGCGGGTTTTCAGCTGGTGGTAACCGCACAGTTTATCGCCCAGCGAGGCAATCGTGCTGCGAATCCACTGTTCTTCATCATGGGGAAGTTTTATGTCCATCAGGTCGCCCACGGCGCGAACGGTCAGATTCCAGGCTGCTTTCAAAATGATCGCGGCCACAATCACGGCCGCCGCCGGGTCGAGCCACTGCAGAGACACGCCAGGGAAAAAATATCCGCCGCCCCAGATAACAGCCAGGCTGGCCATGACGCCGGCGGATGTGTAAACATCGGTTCGTAAATGCCAGGCATCCGCCTGCAGGGCGAGGGAATCAGTTTCTTCTCCCACGGCGAATAACCTTCTGGAAACAAATATATTAACAACGGCACTGCCCAGCATGACCGCCACACCCCAGCCCGGCTGCTCCACTTCGCCTGCAGCGCTGAATTTTTTAAACGCCTCGAAAAAAATCCAGATGGCGGCAACAAAAATAAGAGCGGCCTCCGCCAGCCCCGAGATGCTCTCGAGCTTGCCGTGGCCGAAGGGGTGCTGCACATCAGCCGGAGCGTGAGATTTCCGGACGGCAAAAAATGCAATGACCGCGGCGAGCAGGTCCATCCCCGAATGAATCGCTTCGGATATGATGGAAACAGAGCCGACAAGCGCGCCTGTGATGGCCTTGAAAATAACCAGGACGGCATTGGAGGCGACCGACAGCATCGCCACCCGTTCTTTTTTCTTCTGCGCAGCTTCCAATTAGCTATCTCCTGAGTTTGGGCATCCGGCCTTTATGTATCATGACCGGCAGGTAATTTCCCGTTTTTTAATCCCCGCCTTTGTGGATTTGCTTTGCACGGACAGGAAACTGTGATACTCGGCAGGGCAAATGGAAAAAACGATGAAACACAGATCGCCCTCTGAGATACGGTGCGCCGCCGGCTCCCTGTGGCGTGACTGGCGCTGGCAGTTAAAAAACCGCCTCACCTCTCCGGCTGCACTCGCCTTTTACCGGGGGACGGCCGTAAAAAACCCCGATGAGCTAAAACAGGTGCTTGACGCCTATCCGATGCTGGTGACTCCCTACTACCTCTCCCTTATCGGCGATAGCGTGGAAAACGATCCGATTGCAATGCAGTGCCTTCCTGATTTTCGTGAAATAACCTGCCGGCCTGATTACCCCCGGGACCCGCTGGAGGAGGACACTCTGATGCCCGTGCCGAAGCTTATTCACCGCTATCCGGACCGCGCTCTGGCCATGGTTACCGGAGGCTGCGCCATTTACTGCCGTCACTGTAACCGCAAACGCTTCTGGAGAGAGCAGGGAAGCGGTACTTTGAAACAGCGTGTCGGGAAAATGGCCCGCTACATCGCGGATAATCCACAGATCCGCGAAGTGATTATTTCCGGTGGTGACCCGCTCACCTTGACCGATGAGGCGCTCAAATACATCCTGGACAGTTTTTCCTCCATTGGCCACGTCGAGGTGCTGCGCATCGGCAGCCGTGTCCCCGCGGTCCTGCCGATGAGAATCACCCGGGAGCTGTGCCGTCTTCTGAAGCGCTACCGGCCTGTCTGGTTCAACACACAGTTCAACCATCCGGCGGAAATCACCAAAGAGGCGGCCCGCGCCTGCAACATGCTGGTGGAGGCGGGCATACCGGTATCCAACCAGTCTGTTCTGCTGAAAGGCATCAATGACTCGCCCGCCACCATGCAGAAGCTTGTCACGGGGCTCGAGAAAATCTCCGTGCGCCCCTATTATCTGTTTCATTGCGAGCCGGTGCGCGGGACTGCGCATTTCCGCACTGATGCCGCCTCCGGGGTCAGACTGATGGAAGAACTTGCCAGGAACTGTTCGGGACTCGCCCTGCCCCGCTACGTGGCGGATCTCCCCGGAGAGGCGGGCAAAGTCCCCCTTTTGGCCCTGTCGGAGCAGCTGAAAAAGCATTTGGATAAGCATCAAGAATTTTTTGACTTTTTCAAATAATTGGATTAGGGGAAGTCGTCAAATAAAACCGCACCACCCGATGAGGAGAGATACTTTTTATGTACACTGCAAGCGACCTGAGAAAAGGGCTGCGCCTGAAAATCGACGGCGACCCTTATGTTGTCGTTGAATTCAACTTTGTGAAACCAGGCAAGGGACAGGCCCTGTATCGCACGAAACTCAAAAACATGATCAACGGCAACCAGTTTGAACGGACTTTTCGCTCCGTGGATGTTTTTGAGCCCGCCGACCTGCGCGAAAAAAAGATGCAGTACCTCTACAAGGAAGGCGACAAGTTCTGTTTTATGGACAATGAAACCTATGAACAGGTTTTTCTCACCGAGGATCAGGTCGATGACGCGGCCAACTTCATGACCGACAATATTGAGGTGGAGATCCTGCTGTTTGAAGACAAACCCATCGGGCTCAGTCTCCCCAACTTTGTCGAACTGGTGGTGACCGAAGCCGAACCGTGGGCCAAGGGTGACACTGTTTCCGGGGCGACCAAACCGGTCAAGGTACAGACAGGCTATACAATTTTAGTTCCGACGTTCATCTCGGAGGGCGAAAAAATCCGCATCGACACGCGAACCGGAGAATATCTGACGAGGGTCAAAGGCTAGCCGGCTTCTCCATAGATCAATGAAGCATCTTTTCCTCCGCAGCCGCCCTCAATCGGCTGCGGAGGTTCATAAAAAATCCCACGCACTTTTTGCCACTCCTTTCAGCCCTGCATCCGCTCGAGGTTCTATCTTCATCAAAAAACTCAGGCGGGTCATGTTTGAGTGCGGTTTTATTTAATATGCCGGAAACATTGTCCGGGACATACACGGAGCCGTAAGCATGGAAACATTCTTTCAAGACGATGGCTTTTATCTGGCGCGCAAACAAAAAGCTCTGCACCTGCGTGCCGGCCTGCATTCATCGGTCCGACGTTTTTTTAACGACAGGGGCTTTCTTGAGGTGGACACACCGGTGCGCGTGCCCTCACCGGCACCGGAGGAGCATATCGAGGCAGTTGCCTCCGGCGCATGGTTTTTGCAGACCTCACCTGAACTTTGCATGAAGAGGCTTGTGGCGGCGGGATATCCCAAAGTTTTTCAAATCTGCAAATGCTTCCGCGCCGATGAACGCGGGGGACGTCATCTGCCTGAATTCACCATGCTGGAGTGGTACGAGGCGGGCATCGATTATCTTGAGCTGATGACGCAATGTGAGCAACTGCTCCGCACGGTTTTTAAAGATGCAGGGTACGAGACTTCTCTTCCCCGCAAAGAGCGGCTCATCGGGCTTGAGGGCGACTGGCCGCGCATGACCGTGGGGGAGGCTTTTTCCCGTCATGCACCGGAAAGCGCCCGGAAGGCTCTGGACGGAAACAGATTCGAGGAAGTCCTCACCGAATATGTGGAGCCCCATCTGGGAGTGGACAAACCTGTTTTCCTCTATGACTACCCCGCTCCTCTTGCCGCTCTGGCCCGCCTAAAACAAAATGACCCGTCCGTGGCGGAGCGTTTCGAGCTGTATATCGACGGCATGGAACTGGCCAACGGTTTTTCAGAGCTTATCTGCCCGCACGAGCAGCGGCGGCGTTTTGATGAGGCGCAAAAGGCGCGCGCCGAAAAAAACTTATCCGGCTACATTATGCCCGAGCGGTTTCTGGCCGCCGTGGAAAACATGCCGCCCACCGCCGGCATTGCTCTGGGCATGGACAGAGTGGTGATGTTGCTGGCCGACACAAACCTCATCGATGACGTGGTGGCCTTCCCTCCCGAATCACTTTGAGC
>CAYWRV010000083.1:0-8840 GCA_964460865.1 uncultured Smithella sp.
GCGTTTGGCCGCCCCTCTGTGTGTTTTCATTTTTGGCATGTCATCACCTCTTTATTTTTTGACGCTAATTTATTTTTTTGGGTGAAACGACCATGATCATGTTTCTGCCTTCGAGCTTCGGTTCCTGATCAATCACACAATCATCGGCCAGTTCCGCTTTAATTTTTTCCATCACGTTCCGTCCCAGATCGGCAAAGGCGATTTCACGTCCGCGGAACATCATTGTTATTTTCACCTTGTCATGCTGCTGGAGGAACTTTTTAACATGCTTAATTTTCACCTGGAGGTCGTGCGCTTCCGTCTTTGGCCTCAGGCGGATTTCCTTCACATGAATAACCGTTTGGCTTTTTCTGGAATCATGGATTTTCTTACTCTGCTTGTAGCGGTATTTGCCATAGTCCATGATCTTGCAGACAGGAGGATCGGCATTGGCGGAAACTTCCACCAAATCCAGTCCGGCTCTTTCCGCGTGGGCGATCGCCTCATCAAGCGTCAAAATTCCCAGCGACTGGCCTTCCTCGCTGACAACCCTTACCGTTTGCGACCTTATCTCCCTGTTGACTCTCAAATCCTTAGCTATATGTCACCTCCCGAAATAACTTTGAATATCACTTATAATTTTCGCACATCTCACGCACCAGCGCAATAAATTGGTCTACCGGCATCGCCCCCAGGTTACGCCCGTCACGAAACCGCGGGGCAACAGTCTGTGATTCCACTTCCCTGTCGCCGATGACCAGCATATAGGGAACTTTCTGCATCTGCGCCTGGCGGATTTTATACCCCAGCTTCTCATTTTCAAAATATTTTTCGCTGCGCACGCCGGCGTCCATTAGTTTGGCATGCACCGTTTCGGCATATTCAATGTGCCTGTCGGTAACGGTGAGCAGCATGCTCTGCACCGGCGAGAGCCATACCGGAAACGCGCCCGCGTAATGTTCTATCAAAACACCCATAAACCTTTCGATTGCCCCCAGGATAACGCGGTGAAGCATGACGGGACGATGCTTTTCGCCGTCTGCCCCTACATAGGTTAAATCAAACCTTTCCGGCAGGGTGAAATCGCACTGAATCGTGGCGCACTGCCACTGTCGTTTCAAAGCATCTTTGAGCTTGAAGTCTATTTTCGGTCCGTAAAAGGCCCCGTCTCCTTCATTGACCTCATAGTTTATTTTGTTTTCCTTTAGGGCGCTTTCCAGCGCGCCGGTGGCCAGTTCCCAGTCTGAATCCGACCCGATCGATTTGTCCGGTCTGGTGCTTAATTCCACTTCATACTCAAATCCGAAAACACCCATGGCGTAATTGACAAAATCGGCAATGGCACGGATTTCGTCGTTTAGCTGATCCGGACGGCACAGAATATGGGCGTCGTCCTGGGTGAATTGGCGCACCCTGAGCAGGCCGTGGAGCACACCGGTTTTTTCGTGACGATGCACCGTACCAAGCTCGAAATAACGCAGCGGCAGATCGCGGTAGCTGCGAATTTTGGACTTGTAAATGAGCATGTGCGACAAACAATTCATCGGCTTGATCCCGTAGACCTGTTCATCGACTTCAGTAAAGTACATGTTTTCGCGGTAATGGTCAAAATGTCCGGACTTTTTCCACAGCTCGGATTTAAGTATCTGCGGCCCCATGACCATGTCGTAACCGCGCTTAATATGCTCTTTCCTCTCCCATTCCTCGATAAGGTAGCGAAGCATCATCCCCCGGGGGTGGAAAATTACCAGACCCGCGCCCGCCTCTTCGCTTATCTGAAATAAATCAAGTTCCCTGCCCAGCCGCCGGTGATCGCGCTTTTTAGACTCTTCGAGCAAGGCCAGATGCTCCTTGAGGCCCGCTTCGTCGGCAAAGCTTGTGCCGTATATGCGTTGAAGTATTTTATTGCGTTCATCGCCCCGCCAGTAGGCACCCGCGACATTCAGGAGTTTGAACGCCCTGACCATGCCGGTTGACGGAACATGCGGGCCGCGGCATAAATCGATGTAATCACCGTCTTTATAGATGCTCACGACCCCGACGTCCGCCGGCAGATCGTTAATGAGCTCTACTTTGTAATCCTCCCCGCGCCCGGCAAACAACTCAATCGCCTCACTACGGTGAAGTTCTTCCCGGATAAAGGGATAATCGGCAGCGCATATCTCCCGCATCCGGTTTTCTATTTTTTCCAGGTCGTCGGGAGTAAAGGTCTGGGCATATTCAAAATCATAGTAGAAACCGTCTTCAATCGAGGGGCCGATTGCCACTTTAACCCCTTCGAAAATATCCTGAACCGCATGTGCCATGACATGAGAGGTGCTGTGGCGAAGTATGGCAAGCCCCTCCCGTGAAGAAACATCGACCGGCTCGACCGTGCAATCTTCCGTCAGGCGGTAGCCCAGATCCACCGGCGTGCCTTTTACTTTTGCGGCCACGGTGCCGCGAGATAAATCCTGATTCCAGCTTTTAATCGCTTCCCCGGCGGTTACGCCGGTGGAAAATATCCGCGACTCTCTATCAGGAAACTCTACTTTTATCTCCATCACAACACCTGGTTGACAAGATGCACGCCTGTGCGTCATTTGAAAAGGGCATCACCATGTCGCTGATGCCCTTTTCTTAATTTGCGTTTACGGCATATGCGCGTTTACAAACAAATGGTAGGCAAGCAGGGATTTGAACCCTGGACATCCACCGCGTCAGGATGGCGCTCTCCCCCTGAGCTACTTGCCTTCATGGCCTAAGATTTCCAAAGCGCGGAAATCTGTGATTCTTTAATGAGCCTCTGCCGCCGCTTTGGCCGGGGCGGCAAAGATGGGACGGGTGTGATCCGCCTTCAACTTACGAGCATGGTGGAACTAGCAGTAAAACGCTTATGTGTCAAGTAAATATCTCATTTTAAGTCCTCTTTGGCACCGGATTGATTGAGGATCCGCACTCCCCGGACAATATAAACCAGACACGATAAAACGGTTATCACGGCCGTGGCCAAGAACAGCCAGTTGAGCCAGAATTTTCCGTAATCCGAAAAAAATTCTCTGTGCAAAAGAGTGAAAAAAATTGTCGCTATCTGCAGGGCGGTGGTCATCTTGCTGATGACGGCGGGCTTTATTTCATAGGCAATAGACATCAAATTCAGGATCGCGATCCCCGTGAGAATCATAAAATCGCGGCTGATGACGATTACAGCCAGCCATCCTGGAATAAGGCCGTAGATAGCCAGCGTGATGAAGCTCGCGGCCAGAAGCAGCTTGTCCGCGATAGGGTCGAGATAGGCTCCCAGCGTGGTCTGGCACTTAAGCAGCCGCGCCAATGCGCCATCCAGGGCATCGGTCACTCCCGCAACAACAAAGGTGATAAGCGCCTTGTCATAATCAGACTGAATCAGAAAAATGACAAACACGGGAACAAGGATTATCCGTAATAACGATAAAAAATTTGGAATGTTCATAAATCGATGGAGGTATTTGTCGATGAATTTTATTTATGCAATACAGATGAAACCCATCACACGGGATTTATCCTCTCAGTTGCGGTCCGTAAGGAAGGCTCTCCAGGACTTTAGCGACCGTCTCCTCCAGAACGGACTCGAGCGAACCGCGCGTTTTCATATCCAGCCTGTCGCGAAACAAATCAAAGCTGCGGCATGTTGCCCTGTGGCGCGCCGCCCAGAGGATCTCACCGGTTTCCGTGCTGCGCAATTCGCAAGCAAGAGATACGGTGACAGGCGCATAGAACAATCGTTTTGATGCCGTGTTTTCCAGAATTGAACATTGCATGGCGGCATCCGGCATTGACTGATTCCGGTCTGTCCGGGAGGTCACAGCATTTCCCTGGAAAGCAGCGACCGGCGGATAGCCTTTGAAATGAAGCTCTTTCAGTAATTTATCTTTCAAAATACGCGATATTTCAGCATCTTTTGGCGCACAGGCCACCGGCAGCAAGGCAATGACGCTGACATTGTCCGGTGTGGCGGGCTTATTCACCACCTGAGGCTCCCGTGCTGCGCAGGCAAGCATACAAATAAACAAAGCAGCACAGATTGCAGGCAAGAAAACTCTTGCTTTCATGATTCCCCCCTTTTGATCCTGAGTATTATCCGGACCCCATCCTGATGATAGCCGAACTCCTCGACGACATAGTTTCCCGATTGTTCAATCTGAGCCAAAAAATGTTGCATCTCCGCCAGCACAATAAGATCGAAATCGGCCCTTTGCCATCCCAGGCGGCAGGGATAGGGGCTTTTTACAACTTTGGGCATACTTTGCAAAAAAGTCCGGAATCCGATGAAATCAGAATATCTTTTAACGCCATCAATGGACAAAAAAACGGCCGTGCCTTCCACTGAGGAGTGCTGTGGCAGAAACCCCATTTGTATGAGATCTTCTCCAAGAAGCTTTTCGAGAACCAGAACCTGTGCCTCTACCTCGTATGAATCCTGGTGTCTGTTTTCTGATACGATCCGGTAGTTTCCTATATAGCGATCCACCCTGCCGGCCAGAGCTTCTTTAGCCGCGCCAAGCTTGTCAGTATAATTTTTATCTGTAACGATACGCTCGGCCGTACGGAGAAGGGCCTTTTCAAGGGCGTCTCTCACAGCTTCGCTGCGGGCAAGGGCTTCGTCTTCCTTGACGATCTCGGCACGCCCTTCAACCAGAAGTGCAACACCTTCCGCCACGGCTGTAGCGGAGGACAAACCACTCATGCAAAGCAGAATAAATAAAACTGATAAGAGCGATCTCTTCATAATCTAATCATTGCCCTGTGCCCGTCGGACGCCGTGTGTTTTCAGCTTTTCAATTTCCTCCCTGATAATCCGCCCGGCAATATCAGGTATTATTTCTCTGGCGATTCTTTCGATAATCTCCGTGATATTTTTTATCAGGGCCTCATTGAAGCGGGCATGAGCGGGATCGTCGACGATATCCGTCAGATCATGGACTCGTGCGCGGCTTGTGTGGCCCGGTGTGCTTTGCTCGTAGCTGCGGCCGTCAATCATGACCATCTCACCGGGGGATTTCCTCTCAGCCGCGTGCGCCGGGCCGCTTTGCTTTTCCTCGTACAATTCGGTCAGCTCGTAAATATTGCCGCCCGGATCCGTCCGGTTTTCATCGTTCATGGACTGCCATCCCCCGACTTTAAGCACTGACACAAAATCATTCGTCTTTAGCCGATTCGGTCATGCAGTTACCACAGCGACATCAACTCTTCAAGCATTATATAAGGAAGTTCATGACGGTTTTTTACCGGCGAAGCGTCCCAGTTTAACCGCTATGTCATAAACTGTATTTCTGGCGACTCCGGTCCGATTCGTTATCTCGCGGACAGCGTCGCGAAGCGAAGTGCCGGGGTCGGTAAAAGCATCCATCAGCATTTCACGGATTTCGTCATCCGTCGGCGTCCGTTCACCCTGAGATGCCCCTTCAATTATCAGGGTGTATTCACCTTTTTCCTTAACCTGATCGAGGTCGAACATCCCGGAAAGCACCCCCCGCCTTACCTCTTCAAAAACCTTGGTCAGTTCCCGCGTCAACACGATCTTTCTGTCTCCGAGAATATCGTGCATGTCTTTCAGGGACGCGCTGATTCTTTTGGGAGATTCGAAAAATATGATGGTTCTGGCCTCATGGCGCAGGGTTTCAAGGAGTTTGCGTCGTTTGTTTTCTCTCGACGGTAAAAAACCCGAAAACAAAAAGCTCTCCGCGTGGAAACCGGATACAGACAAAGCGGCGCTAACCGCCGATGCGCCGGGAACCGGAACGACCCGGATTTTATGGCTGTGGGCCTGTTCCACAAGGTGAGAACCGGGGTCTGAAATACCGGGAGTGCCCGCATCTGAAATATAGGCGACCGCCGCACCTTCCTGAAGCCTGGCAATAATCATCCGGCTTTTTTCTTTTTCGTTGTGTTCATGGAGACTGACCACTCTGGTGAAAATATTGTGGGCGCCAAGCAGAATCTTCGCCCGGCGCGTATCCTCGGCGGCAATCAGATCCGCTTCTTTGAGGATACGAATCGCCCGGAGTGTGATGTCTTCCAGATTACCGATGGGCGTGGCCACCACATAAAGAATACCCTGTTTTTCTTCACCTCTGTTCACCATGGCGCCTTTATAACACACTTTAGTATTGACATCCGTGAGTTTCAGTTTTAATAGCAAAGACGCAATCAAAATTCTACCGGGAATAAGCATAACGAGATGGTCAAAAGAATACTGATTACCGGCGGCGCAGGCTTTCTAGGCTCCCACCTGTGCGAACGGCTCATCGATGACGGACATGAAGTTCTATGCCTTGATAACTTTTTTACCGGCAGCAAAAGCAATATCGCACATCTGCAGGGACATCCGCGCTTTGAACTTATCCGTCACGACATTATCAATCCGATATATCTTGAAGTGGAGGAAATCTACAATCTGGCCTGCCCCGCCTCCCCGGTGCACTACCAGTACAATCCCATAAAAACAATCAAAACCAACGTGATGGGCGCGATCAATGTATTGGGGATCGCCAAAAGAACAAAGGCGAAGCTCCTGCAGGCCTCAACCTCGGAAGTATATGGCAACCCTGATGTGCATCCTCAGGAAGAATCCTATTGGGGGCGCGTCAATCCTGTCGGTGTACGCAGTTGTTATGACGAGGGTAAAAGGGCGGCGGAATGCCTGATGATGGATTATCGCCGTCAAAACGGTGTCAATACCAAAATTGCCAGAATATTTAACACCTACGGTCCGCGCATGGCGGTCAATGACGGTCGTGTGGTAAGCAATTTCATCGTCCAGGCCCTGCGGGGTGAGAACATAACCATTTACGGGGACGGCACTCACACACGTTCATTTTGCTACTGTGATGATCTGATCGAAGGAATAATCAGGCTGATGAATACGCCTGACGACTTTTCCGGTCCGGTTAACCTGGGCAATCCCGGCGAATTCACCATCCTTGAGCTGGCAAAAACAATCGTCAGCATGACAGGCTCTTCCTCGGAAATCGTTTTTCAACCGCTGCCGCCTGATGATCCGGCACAGCGCCAGCCGGACATCTCCCTTGCCCGAAAGGTGCTGGGCTGGCAGCCTCGTATCGAACTCCGGGAAGGGTTGGTAGAGACAATCAGGTATTTTCAGGAAATTCTCAAAACAGACAAATAACAGGAGGATTGATCCAACAAATGAAGTTTAAAAAGAGAATTCTGGGGATAGGCGCAGGGTATGTGGGTGCGCCTACCATGGCCATGATTGCTTATAAATGTCCCGACTACAGGGTAACCGTCGTCGATATCAACCCTGAACGTATCGAGGCGTGGAATTCCGACCATCTCCCGATTTACGAGCCGGGGCTGGAGGAGATCGTCACCAGGACCCGCGGCCGTAATCTGTTTTTCTCCTCGGATGTCGAAGGGCAGATCAGGGAAAACGACATTATTTTCGTATGCGTCAATACCCCGACCAAAACTTTCGGCGCCGGTGCCGGCATGGCCGCCGATCTGCAGTACTGGGAAAAGACGGCCAGGCAGATCCTGGATAATGCCGAATCATCAAAAATCGTTGTTGAAAAAAGCACCCTGCCGATTAAGACCGCTCTGGCGATGGAGCGGATTTTATCATCGGGTAAGGGAAAAATTAAGTTCGATGTGCTCTCCAGCCCGGAATTCATGGCGGAAGGCACAGCCGTGCGTGATCTGGAATATCCTGATCGAGTGCTCATCGGTTCACGGGAAACAAAAAGCGGTCTTGCCGCCAGGGCCGAATTGGTGGAAATTTTTTCCCGCTGGGTGCCGCCGGAAAAAATCATCACTTCCAACGTATGGAGCGCGGAGCTCTCCAAACTGGTGTCCAACGCTTTTCTGGCCCAGCGTGTCTCTTCGATCAACTCCATTTCCGCCCTTTGTGAAAAGACAGATGCGGATATCAGCGAGGTTGCCTACGCGGTGGGAATGGACACCCGCATCGGGGCGAAATTTCTCAAAGCAGGTGTCGGTTTCGGCGGCTCCTGTTTTAAAAAGGACATCTTAAACCTGGTTTATCTGTGCGGTCATTACGGCCTGCCGGAGGTCGCCTCATACTGGGAGAGCGTGGTCAGGATTAATGAATACCAGCAGGATCGTTTTGTCTCCACGATTTTGAACGCCATGTTCAATACGCTGGCAGGGAAAAAAATATGTATCCTGGGCTTCGCCTTCAAGGCCGATACGGGCGATACGCGTGAAAGCCCGGCCATCAATATCACGCGCAAACTGCTGGCTGAACATGCGGAGGTTGTCATTTCAGACCCCAAGGCGCTGGCCAACGCACGCATTGACCTGGCCGATGCCGGGGGGAAAATCAGTTTCATTGAAGATCCCTATCAGGCGGCCGCCGGCTGCCACGCTCTGGCAGTGCTGACTGACTGGGAACTGTACCGGAAACTTGATTACCGAAAAATATTCAACAAGATGGTCAAGCCGGCATTTTTGTTTGACGGCCGTAACATCATCGATCACCACAAATGCTTTGAAATCGGCTTCAATGTCTTTCCAATCGGCAAGCCCGCTTTGTCGCGCCTGTAGAATAGGAGAAAGCCCTCAATCCGGGGTGAAATCAAAGGCGTTCGGTATGAGGCGGACTTCGTTTCCGGAAGGCAGCATCAGTATCGCGACGATGTCAAAACGCGCGCGTGAGCCGATCAATTTTTTTTCCTGAAGATACCACAGGGCCAGGTGCGATATTTTTTTTTGCTTTTTTGAGCCCACGGCCTGTTCGGGGTAGCCAAGTGCGACGGATTTGCGGGTTTTAACTTCAACAAAAACCAGCTCGTTTTTATCCCTCGCGACAATGTCGATCTCGCCTATCGGGCAGCGATAATTTTGTTCGACAATCCGGTAGC
>CAYWRV010000084.1:0-3409 GCA_964460865.1 uncultured Smithella sp.
CGCCCGCCGCACCGATGCCGGAGAGGTCTCCTTTGACGTCGGCCATAAAAACCGGTGTGCCGATCGACGAGAAGGATTCCGCCATTTTCTGAAGAGTGACGGTTTTCCCTGTACCGGTTGCGCCGGTAATCAGCCCGTGGCGGTTAGCCATATTCGGCAGAAGGACAATTTCCTCTCCCCGCGACATCGCAATGACAAGTGGTGCGCCCATGACAGCTCCTTTCGACCGTCCGGCGGCCGGCCGTGATTTTCTCTACATCAGTTGCAAAACATTAGAAGGAAGCACTCCGGATGTCAATCACGAAATACAACGGGATGTGCCCAAAAAATTGCCGCCGGATGGAAAAGCGTGAGAAAGAGAAAAGATGAAAGACGCCAGCCACCAATCCTCCAACCCTCTAATCCTCTAAACTTCTAATCATCTAATCTGTTAACTCTCCACCTCCGGCTCGCTAAAACAGGCCACCTCCGCCGCCCCCTTCGACGGGCTCAGGGCAGGCTTCGACGGGCTCAGGGCAGGCTTCGACGGGCTCAGGGTGAACTGGGGACACGAAGCGGTAAGCTTCGCGCTTTATGGTAACTTCATACTGAACTTTTTACTGACCGTTCGTGCTGAGCTTGTCGAAGCATGAACGGTCAAGCATCGTCTTCGCTCACCCTTCGACAGGCTCAGGGCGAGCGGTGTTCTGTATGTCCATCAACCATGAGCTTCTGTCTAACTTCAACATCATCTCTGTCTCAGCAAGTTAGCCCAAAACAAAGCTCTACCCCGTGGAGTTGTTCGCTACGAGCTACCCTGCGATACAGATCATTCATCAGAGATACGATTTTTTGATTATCTGATCTCTGATACCCAATCCATTGTCGTACATGTGTCCAGTTTTTTGTTCGATATGGGTGTTATCGTCTTGTTCGAGGCAATTCGGTGAGAAATTTAAACTGGCTGAACATCAATTGAATATGCTATGATTTTCCCGAGTAGAAAATGGCGTTGTTACGAAACAAACCGGCCGAGCAAAAAAGGAGGTCTTGTCATGAGAAGAAAAATTTTTATCCTGCTTCCGGTAGCAGCGATGGTTTTTTTACTGCTGCCTCTCACCTCTATGGCCCGCGATATTGCCCCCATTGTTTCCACCGACTGGCTCCTGGCAAATCTTAAAAATCCCAAACTGGTCATTTTGGACGTACGTCGTGTCGAAGAGTACCGAGAAGGCCATATACCGGGGTCCGTCAACGCCTTTTACGGAGCATGGGCCTACATGAGAGACGGGATGTTTGCATCTCTGCCGGAAAAAGATGATATTGACGACACCGTCGGTTATTTCGGCATTGATTTTGACAGCCTGGTCGTTGTGACCGGCTGTATGGACACACCGCGGCTAAGCTACCAGAGTGCCCGTGTTGCCTGCACACTGCAGTATGCGGGCATTAAAAACGTAGCGCTTCTCGACGGCGGAATGAACAAATGGGTTTTGGAAAAAAAGCCCCTGTCCTGCAGGATCGAACGCAGAAAATCAAAAGATTTCAAGGGAAAATATTCAGGCGAGAGATTTGCCGACAAGGAATACATTAAAAATAATCTGGGGAGACTGACTCTTCTGGACACCCGAGAGCGCGAGTTTTTTTCCGGCGAAAAAAAGATGGACTGCATTCCCAAAACAGGTCATATTCCGGGCGCTTTCAACATGCCCACCTCCTGCGCTTTCAACGACGACAAAACCTTTAAAACAAAAGAAGAACTGGCTCAAATCGTCGAGTCGGCGGCCGGCAAAGACCGCGACGCGGCCATTGTCACCTATTGTGATATCGGCCAGTGCTGCCCCACCTGGGCCTATCTGATGACGCAGGTACTGGGCTACACCAATGTCAAACTTTACGCAGGAGCCATGCAGGAGTGGGCACAGGACCCGGACGCGCCGGTTACCAGAAACAACAGCACTCCACCGGCAGACAAGTAAGCGGCGCCGGAGGTTCAGAAAACCGCTGGTTTACAATGAAAGAGGAAGATTTCAGCTTTAAGCGCGAGAGTATCTTTTGTACCGCAAGGGCGGGGCGGACGACGGAAAAAGAGCAGTACGTGCCATCGCATGTGCTGATTCATGTTCTGGCCGGCCGGCTTTCCGTCGTAGAGGCGAATTCGACGCATTCCTTTAAACAGGGAGACACTCTTTTTATCCGCCGTAACACGCTGGCGAAATTTACGAAATATCCCGAAGAAAACGGCGCTCCTTTCAAAACGCTGAGCATTTTTCTGCGTAAAGCATTTTTGCAAAAATATCTGCCGCACGAAAATATTGTCTCCGGCACGGCCAATGATCATGCCGATATGCTGTGTCGTGTTAAAAAACTATGGCCTTCCGCCCTTATGGACAATATTTTCGAGTCTTTGAGGCTTTATTTCGACTCCGGCCGCAAGCTCGGCGGGGAGTTGAGTGAGATTAAAACAAGGGAAATTCTTCTCGTCCTGAAACAGATCGACAGGCGGCTTTTCGAATCACTGTTTCACTTTGCCGCACCGGAAAAAATAGATCTGGAAGATTTCATGAGTAAAAACTTCGTCTTCAATGTTCCCCTGGAGGCCTTCTCCAAGATGACCGGCCGGAGTCTCTCCACCTTCAAGAGAGATTTTAAAAGAGTTTTTGCCGATGCGCCCAGCCGGTGGCTCAAAAAAAAGCGCCTCGAACATGCATACTACCTGATTAAGGAAAAAAACAAGGCGCCTTCGGATGTTTATCTCGAAGTGGGATTTGAAAACCTTTCCCATTTTTCCTCGTCCTTCAAGGAGGTTTTCGGCCGGAATCCGTCGTCCCTGAATGACCCGCACAACAAAGTGAATTTGACCTTTGAACGGTAGCAACGCATATTGTTTTTTTGTATAGTATCGGAGTTACGCGTGTGGGTGTTATGGTTTTTTCGCCAGTGAGACAGACAAACGTATGTTTAAATCAGGAGGTGGTTTCATGTATCAGCTAAAGTTCGACAAGAAGGTTTGTGCCAGCTGCAAGCAGGCGGACTGCCTGCTCAAATGCCAGTACATGACCTTCAGCGGGCACAAGGAAGCACACGGGGAAATGATGAAAATCATGATGGGCAAAGACTCCCGTGTGCTCCACGAATGTACGACCTGCTACGCGTGCGAGGAGTATTGTGAACGGGGAAACCATCCTTTCTACCTTATTTCGGAGCGGCGCGAGGAAAAGGGCATTTATGTCGCGCCTCGCCCCATCACCAACCAGTGGATAAACATGACCGAGATGCAGGGCAAGTATCTGGTAGGTGATGTGAAAGACAAGGCCCTGTCCTGCTGCTTCATCGGAGAGCTAGGCCCGCTGGGTTCAGGGGAGATATTCAAGGATGTTGCCGACGCGGCTGTATTCGGCACGGAGTTCATGTGCCCGGCGGTTCATTC
>CAYWRV010000084.1:3509-8696 GCA_964460865.1 uncultured Smithella sp.
ATCTTCCGCCTCATCGGCGTCAAGGAGCCCAAAAGAACATATCAGGGAGAAAACGCCCTGTGTTGCGCCGAGATCATGTATGCCATCGGCGGCTACGAGCTGGCGGACGATATTCAGAAAAGAAACATTGACGATATGCTGGCTGCGGGGGCGGAATACTGTGTTTTCAACTGTCCGGCCTGCCAGACGGGCTTTGCTGTAAAGGTTGAGAAGAGGGGATTGAAAGCTGTACATATCATTGATCTTTGCAAAATGGCCATCGGCGAAATAGAAAGGGGGACCATATGAGCGATATCCTCAAATCCCTGACGGAGATTGTCGGTGAAAGAGGCGTCTCGAACGCGCCGGAAGAGTTGTGGTTTTATTCACGCGATCCCGGCGTGCTGGCGCCACACCGGCCGGATTATGTAGTTGCACCGAAAACGACAGAAGAAGTGCAGAAAATCCTCCAACTGGCAAACCGGGAAAAGATACCGGTGGTCCCGATGGGCAACGGTATGTCGCTTGCGGGACTGGTGATTCCGCTAAAAGGCGGCATTGTCCTGGACATGAAGAGGATGAATAAAATCCTCGAGGTCAATCCCATGGCACGCTACGCGGTCGTCGAAGGGGGCACCTCACAGGGTGCGCTCAAGGGGTACCTGGAGAAGCACCACCCCACCCTCCGCCACAGCATCCCCGATTCACCGTCCGTCACCACCATCGCGGCCAATGTGTCACTGCATGGCCAGGGCAGGCTCACCAACCAGTACGGCTTCAACTCCGACATGGTCTCAGGTCTGGAGGTGGTCCTGCCTACAGGGGAAATCTGCCTCATCGGCTCTCCGTCGATAGGGCCGTACTGGATTTCCAAGGGGCCAACCATGCCGGACCTGTCCGGGCTTTTTCTCGGATGGCTGGGTTGTACCGGGGTTATTACCAAGGTCGGCATCCGGCTCTATCCCAACAAAAAATTCCGCGAGGCGGAGCTGTTTGTCACCGACCGTGCCGATCTGGTGCCATCAATTCTGTATAAGCTCACCGAACTGGAACTGCTCGAGGACATCAATGTCTGGTTCCAGCCAAAACCGCTCATGTTCCGGGGCACCTATCAGATCACGATATTCTATACAGGCGCCACACGGGAGGAAATCGATTTCAAACGCAGGATGATCTGGGATTCCCTGAAGGAGTACATGGATTCCAAAGACGGGGGCTTCATGGGAACCTTTTACATGAGAGAAGCGCTCCTGCAGATGCCCGGACGTAACGTCGCCGCGTTTGCCGATGTGCCCCGGGGCGGCGGATTCGAATATTCCGGGCCGATTGTTCCCATTGAAGATTTCCCGAAATACGCGGCAAAGATAGAGGAGCTGGCCGATAAATATGACCTGCCGCTGTTTGCCGGCGCTTCCCGGCTCATCTGCGGCGGCCATTCGACGATGTTCAGCTTTTCGTATGCCTTCAACCGTAACGATCCCGCTATGATCTCCCGCGCCGAAAAGGCGCTTGACGAGGCCACTGCTTTCGCACTGGAGATGGGCGGCATACCCTGGAAGCCGAACTTCAAGGAGCAGAAGATGCTTTTGGAAAAGATGGAGCCCAATGCGCGCAATCTGCTTTTGATGATCAAGAAAAACCTCGATCCGCAGGGGATTATGAACCCCGGTAACTGGGAGGTGGACTCATGACCTACATACGTCACATTGAACACGAAGATATCGTTCACCGCTGCTTCCGCTGCGGCTATTGCAAACATCCGTCGGATTACATCGACTTCAACTGTCCCTCCTACAAAGCCTTCGGCTGGGACACCTTCGCGCCCGGTGGCCGGATGTGGCTCACCCGCGCCTGGCTTTCCGGTGAGATCGAAACCTCCGCGCGCTTTGCCGAAATCATGTTTTCCTGCGTCGCGTGCGATAACTGCAAAAATCAGTGTGTCTTTGAGAGATTCAAGGATTTTCTGCCGGACATCTTTCAGGAAACACGTGCCGAGCTGGTGGGTGAAGGCCTCATCCCGCCGGGTGTGCGTGACTACTTCAAGGCGATTGTCAGCAGCGGCAACCCCTATAAGATGCCGCAGAGCGAGCGCGGCGACTGGGCCGAAGGGACGGGACTCAAACCGTATACGAACCAGAAATATCTCTTCTATGCGGGATGCGTCGGCTCGTTTGACGAGATAGGCAGGCGGATGGCCAAAAGCGTGGGCAAGATGCTGGTGGATGCAGGTCTGTCCGTAGGAATCCTCGGAGCCGAAGAAACCTGTGACGGAAACGACGTGCGCACGCTCGGTGAAATGGGCCTGTTTGAGGAGCTTGCCCGGGCCAACATCGAAAAATTCGCATCCAAAGGCGTCAGGGAGATCATCACCCTCGACCCGCACGCGCTAAACACATTTAAAAAAGATTATCCGGGGCTGGGCGGCCGCTATAAAGTCCGCCACTACAGCGAGGTCCTGGCCGAACTCATTAAAAAGAAGAAAATCAAACTCAAAGCCTGGCCCGTCCGTATCACCTATCATGATCCCTGCTATCTGGGACGGCATCAGAAAATCTATCAGGCACCGCGGGATATTTTAAATGCCATCCCCAAAGCTGAATTTGTCGAGATGCACCGCCACGGCGATGATGCTTTTTGCTGCGGCGGGGGAGGAGGAAACTTCTTTACGGACATCCTGGGCACGGGCGAGGACAGCGCCAGCCGCGTGCGTGTGCGCGAGGCGGCCGCGACCGGAGCATCGATCCTTGCTGTGGCCTGCCCCAGCTGCGCCAAGATGCTTACCGATGCTGTGAAAATGGAGAATCTCGATAACAGACTCGAGGTGCTGGGACTGGCGGAAATCATCTGGCGCGCCCGGAAATGAAACACCGGCCGGGTAGCGGCCGGTACAATATCAGGTGAGAGGAAATTTGTAAAAAACACAAGCGATGAGGCTCATAGTGGCCAAAACTGCGCCCCTCCCCTGTCGGACCGGGGAGGGGCGATTATCGGCACAAAAGCTTCTTATTCACGATCGCGTAACGTGTTTCCCCGACGCAGATGCGCTTTTTCATACGGACCTATGGCAAAGCATTTACGCTGGAATAAAATAAAGGAGATTAAAACTGTATGAACACGGAAGAAATGCTCGAAGAAGTCTTCAGGCGGGCGAAAGCCTACGAATTGAGAGGCGGTAACTGCGCGCAATGCTCCCTTTCAGCCATTTTTGAAGTGCTGGGGGTGGAGGACGACAACGTCGTGCGCGCGGCCACCGGGTTTGCCGACGGTGTCGGGCTGTCCGGTGACGGCCACTGCGGCGCTCTTTCAGGCTCTACGATGGCCATAAGTTATTTTTTCGGCAGAAAAAAAGAAGATCTGGCGAGAATGGGAAAACAGCTCCGGGCGCTTCTCCTGGCGAAGGAATTACATAAACAGTTTGTAGAAGAATTCTCCACCTGTCGCTGCTATGACATTCAGGTCAAGAAGTACGGCCGCTTTTTTAATCTCTACAATATGGAAGACATGAAGGCCGCGGTGGAGGCGGGGATGCCCGAAGGCTGCTCCACGCTGGTGGGGCAGACAGCGAGGATGGCGCTTAAGATAATTCTCGACGAGCAGGCCAAAAAAGACAAGAAAACGGAATTGCCGGTAGTGTGATGAAATATAGCGCCGGGCAGTGCCGCGGCGAAAAGTGGTGACATGTCCGCATAGCAGAAATTTCCTTACCGCCGAATTTCCCACTAATAAAAAATATACAGGTGAAACAATGATTCGATCTATTTCTGAAAGTCCGCTTTATCCGATAGCAAACCCGAAAAGTATCGCTTTTTTCGGAGCCTCCAATACCTTCATGCGCATGGGGTCGATCATGCTCTCGTCGCTTCAGGCGCTGGGCTATGAAGGAAAAATCTTTCCCGTACATCCCTCGGAAAAAGAAGTCCGTGGTCTTACCGCCTATGCCCACATCAAAGACGTGCCGGAGGTTCCCGATCTGGCCATTATCGTTCTTCCAACGGAAATCGTCTGCCCCACCCTTGATGATTGCGGGAAAAGGGGCATCAGGCACGCGATTGTCGTGTCGGGCGGGTTTCGTGAGGCGGGACCGGAAGGCCAGGCTCTGCAAAAAGAACTGGAGGACATCGCCCGCCGTTGGGGTATCCGTTTTCTGGGCCCCAACTGTCTGGGCGTGGCCAATCTGCACATCAAACTCAATCCCACGCCGATCAAGGCGGACTGCCCGCCCGGCTTCGTCGGCCTGGCCTCGCAAAGCGGCAGCTTCATCACTCAGATGTTCAACTACCTGGGGCGCCACGGCATGGGCTACAGCACCGCCTTCAGCGTAGGCAATGAAGCCAGTATCGACATTGTCGATTGCCTCGAATATCTGGGTGCCTGCCCCCATACAAAGGTCATCACTCTTTACATCGAAGGCATCAACCGCGGCGACAGGTTCGTGGAGATCGCCAAAGCCATCACGCCGCGAAAACCGATTGTCGCACTTTACGTGGGCGGCTCGGAGGCGGGAAAGCAGGCGGGATTATCCCACACCGGCTCCATGTCCGGGCCCAATGAAATATATGACGGTGTTTTTAAGCAGTGCGGGATTGTCCGCGCCAGGACCCTTACCGAACTTTTCGACTATGCCCTTGCCTTGGGAACCCTGCCACGGCCCCGCGGCAACGGCGTGGTCATTCAGACTCATTCCGGCGGGCCGGGCGCCGCGGCGGCGGACGCCTGCGGAAGGGCGGGGCTTAAATTGTCGCATCTCTCCGATGAAACGGTCGAAAAGCTCCGGACGATGATTCCCAAAACAGCCAGCACCGCCAACCCGGTCGATATGACTTTCAGCAAAAACCACGCGGACGATTATTTCGGCATCCCCGACGCGATTTTGCACGATGATTGTGTCGATATGCTCCTTGCCTATTTTGTGTCACCTTCGCTTTTCCTTGAGCGTGTGCTTGGTGAAATGGGAGTCACGCCGGAGGCTGTGCCGGAGGAGACGGACAAACTGATTGACGAATTTGCGCGGCAGTTTATCAGCCTCACCGGCCGGCATCCTGATAAGCCGATTATCGGCTTTACCTATCGCAGCCTGCAGGAAAAACTGGTGCGCACACTCCTCGACAACGGCGTCCCAGTTTATCAGGAGCCCGAGCGAGCCGCCCGTTCGATGGCCGCCCTCTTGGAATATTACAAAAAACGCGATGAAATGATCGCCGCCGGCAA
>CAYWRV010000085.1:0-8649 GCA_964460865.1 uncultured Smithella sp.
CCGCACAGGGAGAAAGGACTTTTATTCAACAGCCGATTTTTGTCAAGAAATATTTGCAAACCAAAGATCGGAACCCGGGGAAAGCATCCGGCGTCCGGCTTTCTTTCCGGTTACGCATGATGACGATTTTTGAAGAACGTTTTTTGCAGGTAGTCACCAACTTATCCCGGCTGAAAGTTTCCACCCGGAAATAATTTGAAAACAATCCTTCCGCTGTCGGGGTGGGATATTTACATTCGATGCTCCGCGTTCTTGACACAGCATCTGCGATGATGTAAAAATTCGAGGCAGCGACGAAAGGCAGTGGCATCCATGGCCAGACTTCCCGGCAAAATAATCGACTTCCATGTGCATTTGTTTCCAGACAGACTTTTTGACGCCATTTGGAATTCCTTCGTCAAAAATTACGGTTGGAGCATAATTCATCGATACTATTACGGTGAGTGTATCGAGCGTCTGCGGCAGGGGAGCGTGGACATCACAGTTTATTCCAACTACGCCCATCGAGCCGGTGTCGCCGGAGGCCTCAACCGCTGGAACACAAAAATCCTCGAAGAGCACGACGGGCTGTACTGCTTTGCGGCCTATCACCCCGACGACCCGGATGCACTGGAAATGGCCGGGCGCCTTGTTGAAAACCCCAGGATACTCGGATTCAAGCTCCATCATCTGGTGCAGAATATTTATCCGTACGATTCGCGCCTCTGGCCTTTATACGAGATGGTCATCAAAAAAAATAAGCACATCTTGTTTCACACGGGGACAGGCCCGGTAGGAAATCAATATGTCGGCCTTGAGGCTTTCACCAGGGCGCTTGACAAATTCCCCGAGCTGGGCGCCACGGTCGCCCATCTGGGGGCACATGAGTATGAGGGATTCTTCGCACTTCTGGACAAGCACCCGAACCTGTATCTCGACACCGCCTTTTGCTTCCTGCCGCCGCCCTACGAGGGTTATAAACTCGGCCCGGATTATCTGGAAAAATATAAATCGAGGATTTTATACGGTTCTGATTATCCCAATCTGATAACGCCGCGTGAGGTAGAGATTGAAAATCTTTTAAAAATGGGCCTGTCACAGGATTTTTACGATAAGATTTTCTATGACAACGGTATTCATCTTATCCGTTCACTGACCGGGGAATCCGGCGACGATGCGGGCAACCAGTTCAATTACCATTCCTGAAGGTGCACTTTTGATAACATATCAAAGGGCATCTTCGGGGACCATTAACCTGCACGGCTGACTTTCCAGAAAATATTCACTAAACAAAGATGAAGTGAGACGCTGCCTGCTTGTCTTAAACCGGTCGCCATAAGCTAACTGAGGCAAGCTCGTATCAGCAAATTAGCGCCTCCGGCGCTTCTTGAGATCAGCCGCCAGCCCCGCACCTTAGCGGGCCCAAGGCCTCAGAAAGGCACCGCCCCGGCCGCCGTGGCTTGTCTGTGCCACGGCATTTGTCTCTCAATACCACGACTCCGGGATTATCCGACTTTCGCCTGCCGGCTACTTCAACACCACCAGCGCATCGACAACCACCGGTTTGGCGCCGGACAGGATCACGGGGTTGAGGTCGATTTCCATGACATCCGGGTTTTCCAGACCGATGCGGCCGATGCTGATGAGCATTTCCGTCAGGCGTTTTTCATCCGCCGCTTCCATACCGCGCACAGCTTCAAGTATCTTATGGCCTTTGATTTCTTTCATCATTTCCCGTGCATCATAAGTCTCGAGCGGCGCGCGGCGGAAAGACACATCGCGCAGGATTTCGGTGAAGATCCCGCCCAGGCCGAACATCACGCACGGACCGAACTGCGGGTCTCGTGTAAGCCCCATCACCAGTTCGCGTCTACCTTTGACCATCTCCTGGACCAGAACCCCTCCTTCAAATCCTTCCATGCCCGCCATGATTTCACGAAAGGCTTTCCTCGCCTCTGTAATGTTGCGTATGTCCACATGGATCAGCCCTTTTTCCGTTTTGTGGGCTATGTCGGCCGAACAGCCTTTCATTACCAGCGGGAAACCAATCCTTTCGGTGGCGCGGGCCAGGCCGTCTTTGTCCTTCAGGAGAACTTCTTTTGTGATGGGGATACCGTAGGCGGCAAGAAGCTGCTTTGATTCGTATTCCGAAAGCGCCTTGCGCCCTTTCTTCACTGCTTTCTCAATGATCTTGGCTGCTTTATCGTTTTTCATTCTCTCTCCTTCCATAATATGTATTCACATGGGCTATCGCCCTGATCGCTTCATGTAATTCGTCAAAAACGGGGATACCGCGCCGGACATATTCCTGCCTCGCGAGAGCGATAAGCCCGGTGATGTCCATATTTCGAGGGCCGCGCCGGGCATTGGGAAGCACCGCAACCACCGGCTTGCCTGTTTTATTTATCACGTCGTCCACCGCTTCAACAAGTTCTTTATAAGGAACAATTTCGCTAATCGGAACACCCATCATCAGGGCATAGGGGTTATAGTGAAAAAGCAGTGAAACGATGATCTGTAACTCTATGTGCTCATCCTGCGCCGCTTGCATAAGCACTTCCTTCAGTATGGAAGGAGCCACCAGCGGATTGGCCACATCTACCGGATTTAACGCGCTGGAGCCGGGTCGGGGAAGAATTGCTTCAATACGTTCACGGATATCGGACGCCAGCGGTGGTATTTCAATGCCGTATCTTTCGGCGATGTCACAGGCGGCTACGCCGATCGCCCCTCCGCCGCCGATCACGGATATGTTGCGAAAAGACCTTTTGGGCAGCAGGGAAAAAGCAGCACTGGCCTGCATAAGCTCCTGTGAGTCAAAAACCTGCACGGCGCCTGTCTGCTTTAAAATGGAGCTCCAGATTACGCCGCTGCCCCCCATCGAGGCGGTGTGGCTGGCCACGCTTCTGGCACCCGCTTTCGAGAGCCCTCCTTTAAAAATGATAACGGGCTTGTGAGCGGCGGCGGCTTTAAGCTCACGGAAAAAAACATCACCATCTTTGATGCCTTCAATATACATGGAGATAACCTCCGTTTCCCGGTCGCCCGCCAGATAGTTTAGTAACTCCGCCTCCCGCAGGTCGGCACCGTTGCCCAAACTGACCATTTTACTGAAACGGATCCCCCTCCATTCTCCGGCGTGGGCGAAATCGATGGCCATACCGCCGCTTTGCGCCACAAAGGCCACGCTCCCGCTTTGGCGCGTCAGATCCGGTCCGGGCAGCATCGTCAGGCCGCTGCGGGGGCAGTAGATGCCAAAGCAGTTAGGCCCGACAACCCTGATCCCCCGCGAGGCTATTTCGCATATCTCGTTTTCCAGTTCGAGCCCCTCTTTCGTTCCCAGCTCACTAAAACCGGAAGAAAGGATTTCCGCGCCTGCCACACCAATTTTCAGGCAATCTTCCAGGGCTTGAGGCACAAGCTTCGCGGCTACGGCAATAACGGCGAAGTCCACCTTCTCCGGGATATCTTCCACACGGGTGTATATTTTCTGGCCGAAAACACTGCCTCCCCTGGGATTGACAGGATAAATCCTGCCCTCGAAGCCCATTTCTTTGAGAACTCTGAGCATACCGGTGCCGAAACCGACCGCGTTTTCATCTGACGACACTCCGAGAATCGCAATCGATTCGGGGTGAAAAATTCTCTCAAAATCCGCATCGGGAAATTGACTGCTTCCCGCCGGGCGTGACTGTTTTTTTCCTGCCGGCATAATTCACCTCCGTATTACAGTCGCCCCATTGTTGGGGCGAAATTTTCCCGGCTTTATTTACGTAAATCCTCGAGCATTCTCGCAAGCAACAGCCTTTCCTCGGGGCTGAACATGGAAAGAAGCTCCTCGTTGAGTTTTGCAGTTTCGCGAATGAACTCATCACGCAGCCGGCGCGACTTGTCTGACAGCTTGATGCTCAAAACCCGCCTGTCCTCTCTTTGTGTTGTTTTCACAATCCAGCCGGCTTCCGCCATCCGGTCCAGCACACCGGATAAGGTGGCGCTATCCAGGACCAGACGTTTCCCCAACTCTCCGGCGGAGAGGTTCTCCTCTTCATAAAGGGCATGTAAAACCAGACCCTGCATGGGCGTCATACCGTAGGGCAAAAGGCGTGACTTGAAAGTGCCGTAAACTTTTTGATTGGCCTTGCTCAAGATAAACAAAATGACTTCGCGGTAACTGATCATAAAATGCCTGCCCGGCGTACCCATCGGCGTGAGTTGCACCATTTGGGGTAATTTGCAGAAAATTCCTGCCACAACTTCGATTTTCCACCCTCATGGCGGAAAATTATTTAGCATGCAAGATAATTAATCGGGACGGGCAAGTCAAGCGGATTCTAATGGCGCGCCTGGTAGGATTCGAACCTACGGCCCCCAGATTCGTAGTCTGGTGCTCTATCCAGCTGAGCTACAGGCGCTTGTCGGCCTAAATTGACGAAACGGCCTATAGCACATTATCGGCCTGATGCAAAATAAAAATGCGGCTCCGCCCGACATCGAGACTTCGGGCCAAACCCTCAGCTTTGACTTGCATGGCATTTCGTAGTAAGCAAAAGACCAAACTAAACATAGTTCGTTTTAGCCGGAGGTACTTTTATGGCGGAAAAACCACAATACGCGCCACACGGGGATGATTCCGCTTTTTGTGGCGGCGTGGAAATGCCCACGATTAACCGCGAGACTCCCTCCCCCGTCCCTCCCGGCGACATTCTTGCGATTGCCGGAGCGGCGGGTGCGGGCCTGTACGTCCTGGAGGGAGGCTCACTTGGCTATGTCAATACACGCCTGGCGAACCTGCTTTCCTATCCGGAGGCCCGCGAACTCATCGGCAAAAACCTCCCCGATCTGATCCATCCCGATGATCATCGTCTGCTGCCGCAGGAGATACCGCTAATCACCAGACAGGACACGGCCGTCGTCCGCTTCATTAAACAGGACGGAAATTTCCTGCCGGCTGTTTTATCTTACGGCCCGGTTCTTTTCCGCGGGAAAAAAGCCGTCGCCGGGTGCGTGATAAATTTGTCATCCTTCGCGCACCGCCTGGGAGAACTGGAAGATTCCCTTAAACGCTATGAGACCATTCTCGATGATGTCAATGTGCAACTCAGTGAAATAGATCTGCGTGGCAACATCACCTTCATCAATGATGCCGGCTGCCGGATGTGGAAGCTGCCGCGCGAAGAGCTGATGGGCATGAATTACCGCCACTATATGAAGGACAGAGACATCCGGGAATACGACCGGCTCTACAGAAAGGTTTATTTTTCCGGTGTGCCGGTGCAAAATATAATTCTGGAAGTGACCGACCGTGAGGGCGTACACAGAACCATCGAGAAATCCGTGTCACTGGCGCGCGATTGTGCCGGCAAGATTTACGGTTTTCGCATGGTGTCGCGCGATGTGACGGAAAAACGCGAGGCGGAAAGGAAACTGGCCGAGGGGCGCCTGCGCCTGGAGGCCATTTTCGGCAGCGTCAAGGACGCGATCATCACCGTGGATCCTGAGTTTGTGGTGATTGACGCCAACAAATCCATCGAAAATATCTGCTCCATACAGGTGCGAAAAATTGACGGGCTCAAATTCACCGCCTACGGGGAATCCTGCGGGCAGGCGTGCGTTGAGGTGCTCAGACAGACGCTGGAGAAAAAAACAGCGGTTCGTGAATACCGGATTGAATGCGGCCATAAGCTGCGGCCACAGCAGGTCGTGAGCCTTTCGAGCTCGCCACTTATCGACCAGCAGGGGAATTTCTCCGGCGCCGTCATGGTCATCCGCGACGTCACCCTTTTGCGTGACGTGGAGCGCGAACTCAGAGAGCGCCATCAGTTTCAGAGGCTGATCGGGCGCAACAAAACCATGCAGAACATCTACAGTCTGCTCGAGGATCTGGCCGGTCTGGACACGACCGTCCTGGTCACCGGCGAGAGCGGCACGGGAAAAGAGCTGGTCGCCCGCGCCCTGCATTACAGCGGAAACCGCGCCTTCGGCCCCTTTACCACGATCAACTGCTCGGCGCTGGCGGAGGGGCTGCTCGAAAGCGAGCTGCTCGGCCACGTCAAAGGGGCGTTCACCGGCGCCATCAGAGACAAGCAGGGACGCTTTGCCGCCGCCGATGGAGGGACAATACTGCTGGACGAAATCGGTGATATTTCGCCTTTAATTCAACTGAAGCTATTGAGAGTCCTCCAGGAAAAGGAATTCGAAATGGTAGGTGATTCCACCCCCCGAAAGGTGGATGTGCGTGTCATTGCCTGCACGAACAGAGATTTAAAGGAAAAGGTCAAAAAAGGTGAATTCCGCCAGGATCTTTACTACCGCCTTAAAGTGGTCGAGGTAGCCCTCCCGCCGCTCAGGGAAAGGCTCGAGGACCTGCCGCTTCTGGTTGATCATTTCCGTAGGCAATTCAATCAAAGATTCAACAAGAACATCGAAGGGATCTCGGGTGAGGTGCTAGGCCTGTTCATGGATTATGCCTGGCCGGGAAATGTTCGCGAACTGGAACACGTGATGGAGCATGCCTTCGTGCTGTGCCATGGCGGCACAATCACCCTCGGGCACCTGCCCGCGGACATCAGGGCGGCCCGGCAACTCCGGGCTCTCCCGCGCATGAAAAGTAAAACCACCTCCTCCGAGGAGGCGCAAAATATCCGTGAGGCCTTAAAGAAAACCGGGTGGAACAAATCCAGAGCAGCACGACTGCTGGGCATCGGCCGGCGCACTATTTACCGCAAAATCGAACATTACCGGATCAGCGAGGAATAGCGCCTTTAGCTGAATTTCGTAAAATCCGGCTTGCGGCGCTCGAAGAAAGCGGAAAACGCCTCTTTGGCTTCCGGCGACTGCAGCATGGCCTCAAAGCGTTCGCTTTCCCTGAGCATTTGAGCGACAACCGCCTCCGTATTGGATGACTTCATCAGATGCTTGGTGGTGCGCAAAGATGAGGCCGGCAGCACGGCCAGCTTGGCCGCCTGAGCACGGGCGTAGGGAATTAGTTCCTCCTGCGGCAAAACCCGGTTAATCAGACCCATCTCCAGGGCCTGCTCTGCCGAAAATGATTCCCCGAACAGCAGAAGCTCGGCGGCGCGCTGATAACCGATTATCTCCGGAAGAAGTTTACTTGAGCCGAATTCCGGGCAAAGACCCAGTTTGGGAAACTGCATCGAAAATTTCGTCCCGGCCGCCGCATAGACCTGATCGCAGTGCAGGAGCATCGTCACCCCGATGCCGATGGCCATGCCGGACACGGCGGCCAGCACCGGCTTGGGCATCACCAGAAGATTGCGCATGAACGTGGCGACAGGTTTTTCCTCAAGGCTTCCCCGGGCATTCATAAAATCTTCCAGGTCATTGCCGGCGGAAAAAACTTCCGGCTTGCCGCAAAACAGAACCACACGAACCGCCGGGTCATTTTCACCATCGGCCAGAGCGTCGGCCAGCATTTTGTACATGGCCGAGGTAATCGCGTTTTTCTTTCCGGGCCGGTTAAATTCGATAGTCAGGACGCCTTCTTTTTTTGCCGTCGTGATTTCCATATATTTTCTCCTGTCTGGATTTATTTGTCTTCACCATGGGGGCGGTCACTTTTCAGAGGACGGCCTGTCGAGTGCTTCCGGCCCTGAGAATGGCCGCGGGCGCTGGAGCACATAAACTTGCCATCACTACAACTGTTACATTCAAATTGCAAGGTCGTATGGTCGATGTTGAATCTGGCGGCGAGCATCACCCGGACGCTATCCGCCAGTTCATCTATGACCCCGAGCATCTGGTCGGGAACGGTGATATGCACCGCCAGTGCGATGCTGTCTGATGAGAGCCTCCAAACGTGCAGGTCGTGAACTTTTTCAATCCCCTCCACGCTCTCCAGCGCCTCGCGCACCCCTTCGAGATTCATTCCCGACGGAGTCGCGTTCATCAGGATGAGAACACTTTCCTTGATCAGCCCCCATCCTCCGTAAAGGATCATGGCCACGATAAGCCAGGAAAACACCGGGTCGAGCCAGTACCAGGGCTTGAACATCCAGATTATCCCCAGCACGACCACCCCAAGGGAGGTTGCGGCATCGGCCAGCATGTGCAAAAAAGCGCTTTTCATATTCAGGTTTTCACGGGCGCCTGAATGCAAAAGCAGGGCGGAAAATATATTTCCGGCAAAACCGAGCAGAGCTATCCAAATGACCAGCCAGCCACTGATCGGCCGCGGCGCGGAAAGCCTGTGCCAGGCTTCGAGGGCGATATAAAATGCAGCTCCGTACAGTAGCGCCACACTGATCAGAGTCGCAAATATTTCCACACGCTTAAAGCCGAAGGTGTGCCGGGGGGTCGGTTGGCGCTTTCCGATGATAAGCGCCGCGTAGTTGATGATAAGGGAGACAAAATCGCTTAAGTTATGCAGGGCGTCGCTGATGAGCGCCATGCTGCCGGACACGATGCCGCCTGCAATCTGCACCACCGGTATGAGAAAGTTGACCAGTATCGAGGCCAGGAGGCGTCTGCCCCACGATTTTTCCCGGTCATGGCCGTGAGTGTGCCTGTGAGTCATCATGCATAAACAGTAGCGCATCTTCGGCGCGAGGTCAATTGCGCCTTGTGCCGGGAAAGTCCCTTTTCCCCCATTTGAAAATGGCCTGTTGCCTCATTAATAAATGTTACCGAGGAAAGAGTGAGTATTTAGAACGT
>CAYWRV010000086.1:0-8134 GCA_964460865.1 uncultured Smithella sp.
TGGAAGCCAGGTGGATAATCGAACGCATGGCCGGCGTCGGCACACCCAGCATCTCCCCAATCGATGCGATAGGCACCAGACTTGCAGGAACATCTTCGGCGATATAGCGATGATGAACGGTGGATGTCGCCATGATGCCCCGGTAACCGGGATTGGCGCGCATCGCCTCCAGGAGCGTCTTACCCGCAGCATTATAGGCGAGATACAGCCATTCGCGCGCCGTATTGGCGCGAATGCCCAGCGCAGCCGCAACAGCGACCCGTTCTTCATCTATCGCCTCCAGAATATCGGCCACGGCGGGCGTCACTCCCTCGAGATAAAATTGAAAATCGCCGTTTGTATCCTCGATCCGACCCGAATTCAAAATGGTGATGGCCGGATGAAAAACGGCACCGATATTGTCCAGCCCCGTTTTCAGCACATTATCACCCGGCACGAACTGCGGAAGAGCGGTTCTGATAATGGGCAGGATATCGGCGGTCTGATAGGCGGGCAGCGCCGCCAGCGGAACGGAATTTTTGATGCCGAAAATGTGAACCTGGCCGGGATTGGTGAGACGTGAGGCATAAATCAGTGTCTGCGCCTCGGCGATATATGGATGGACATCCGGATTGATTGTTTTGATCACCTGCGCGAACTCGAGGGCTCCGCCCGTTCTGCCGGGATTAAGCACGACAATCTGACCGTCACGGATATGAGGGCCGATAATCTGCGCCACACTCCGATGAGCCGTGGCCGGAACCACGACCATCAAAACATCACAATCCTCGACGGCCCGTGCCGCTTCGGTCGTGACAATATTTAGCCTGGCCAGCCCCTGCACTTCGCCCGTTACATCAATACCGCCACGGGCGATAACAGGTGCCAGGCGGTCAAAATTCCTCGTGAACAAATTCACCTTCCGTCCCATCAGCGCCAAATGTCCCGCCATGGCCATGCCGCCTGCTCCGGCACCCACTACGCAGAAACGGGGCGAATTAGTTTCTTCCACCACGTCTCCAAGAAGAGCTTCCACCGCATCGAGCACTGAGACGACTTCCTGCGGGCTTTCCGCCGCCAGCAATCTCTGGACGAACTCCTCATGCTCGCACATGTGCGCAATACGAATTAAAACACGAATGTAGAGATCATGCGTCTGGGGTGGGGCCAGCAAAAGAAAAATCAAATGCGCATGCTCATTGGGAGCATCCCCCCACAGCACACCTTCGCGGCTGGTGGCTATTGCTACAAGAGGCTGTTTGCATGACTGGGAGATGGTATGAGGTATGGCCACAAAATACTTACCCGCCTGCATACGCACCAGATAGCTTCTTTCATGCACGGCTATGTCACGGGCAGCCATCTTTTTATCGAGTCCCCAGACCCGGCGCGCTGTATCCAGAAGACGGTTGATGACTTCCTGGCGGCCCTTGGCCTCGATATTCACTATTGCCGCTTCCGGCTTTAATATTTCGGCGATACGCATTATTCCCCCTTACATTGCCATAAAACCCGGAAGGTGCGGGATTTTTAAAAAGACTGCTCAAGCAGGCATCGTGCTCTTTGTTTTGTCGATAAATGCACAATGCGTCTTTTTAAACCTGCGCCTGAATCTCAGGCATCGGCAATCAAATTAGTTATGCTTGGTTGGCGATCCGTTTTTGTCAAATCGCGAAGTTATCCAGAGAACCAGCTGAAAAGCGAGGCACTCCCTTACTTTCGTCGCGGCGGCAACCTGCGTCGTTGTCACCCGGCCTGAACCATTTGAGCACCCGTAATTGATGAAATGAGAATTGAGGGGAAGTCAAATGATTGGCGGCCAAAGGAATTGCTTTAGGCTGAGAAGTATAGTTAATGAATCCCGTGATGTCAATAAAGAATTGTTTTTTGTCAAAGCAGTTTAGAAATACCCGGTTTGCATTTAATAGTGTGTAGCTCATGGCTCGTAGCTCATAGTTCATGGATAAAGGCTAAAGGATGCTTCGACAGGCTCAGCATGAACGGGCACGGGAACTCAACACGAACGACAATAAAGCGCGAAGCGCATCCTTCTTGTTCTCCGCCGGCGGAGGTGCCCCGATTCATCGGGGCGGAGGTGGAAAATAATGGTCCATAGTTTATGGTTCGTAGCTCAAAGCTCGTGGCTCGTATTTCCCCGTTCATGCTGAGCCTGTCGAAGCATGCCCTGAGCCTGTCGAAGCATGCCCTGAGCCTGTCGAAGGGGGGAGGTGTGATTAAACTTCCCCTCTCATGTCGCTGAATTTGACAGGGCAGTCATCTCAGACTATAATCCCTCCATTATAGATTTTCGGGAGAAGGGCATGGACATTGCCTCAATTTATCATTCGGAAATATTCAGAACCGGGATACTGGCTGTTTTGATTTTCCTGGCCCGCATCTGCGACGTTTCTCTGAGTACTTTGCGGATAATTTATACTTCACGAGGAATCAGATTTCTCGCACCGATTATTGGTTTTTTTGAAGTTCTGGTGTGGCTTGTGGCCATGTCCCAGATTATCAACAACCTGACCAATCCCGTACTCTACATCGCCTATGCGGGGGGGTTCGCGATGGGAAATTTTGTGGGGATTTTTATCGAGGAGAAGATGGCAATCGGCAGTGTCGTCATCCGGATCATCACCCAAAAAGACGCTTCGAACCTGCTCGTTCTGCTAAAAGAGGCAGGTTATGGGATCACACACGTTGACGCGCTGGGCTCAATGGGGATGGTAAAAATAATTTTCACCATCGTCCGCAGGAAAGACATAAAACCCGTTCTAAACATTGTAAGCCGGTGCAACCCGCTGGCTTTCTACACCATTGAAGACGTCCGCGGCGTACGCAAAGGGGTGTTCCCTATCATAAAAAAAGGCGATGGCCTTGCCAATATGCTCCATCTGCCGCGTGACTGAAGTCGTAAATTATTATCATCAGTTTTCAGACATACAGTTTCACACCTTTGCGTCCTGTAATTGTACGATACACTCCCCGATCGCCGTGTCTCAACATAAAGCTTAACTCAAAGTTGCTCCACACTTTATCTTTCTATTATAATGATTTATCCGCTCCGTGCCATTGGTCAGCGGCAGGTTCGGCATAAATTCCCCTTGACATCCGCGGCCTGATGATTAATTATGCAGTCTGGAATGATTCCGATATGGAAAATGTCGATAAAAAAGAAATGATCGGCCGCCTGAAAGAAAGGGGCTTGAGAATCACACCCCAGCGACTTGCCGTTGTGGATGCTCTTTTAGATAATTACCACGAGCATCCGGGCGCAATGATGATTTACCACGAGGCGCGCAAGAAGGCACCTCACATAAGCCTCTCTACAGTTTATGCGACCCTCAAGGAGTTTTCAGAAAAAGGGCTGATCCGGCAGCTGGAATTTGATCGGATGGAAAACCGCTATGATATTGATCTTTCCGACCATGTGAATCTCCTTTGCTGGCGCTGCGGGAAAATTGTGGACTATCATATGCCGCAATTAATTGATCCCAGGGATGTCGCCCGACAGACAGGTTTCATTTTAACGGAAACCCGCCTTGAGTTTCACGGCTACTGCCGCGATTGCCTGAAGCGTAGCGCCTGAGAGGCTGTATATGAAACAATGTCGCAAAATGACGGCGGGGAACAACGGGTGCCAAACGAAACCAGGAATCATTCCTGATTACAGTAAGTTAAGACGGCAGCCGGAAACACACTGACCAGGCCGGCAATACTGATTCGGCCACAAAAATAAAAATACCAGGGAGGATGTAATTATGTCAAAAACACAACAGGCATTAATGGAGGCTTTTGCCGGAGAATCTCAGGCAAACCGCAAATATCTCGCTTTTGCCGCCAAGGCGGATCAGGAAGGATTCAGCCAGGCCGCAAGACTCTTTCGCGCTGCCGCCGAGGCGGAAACGGTACACGCCCATGCTCATCTGCGGGCCGCCAAGGGTATCAACTCCACTTTGGAAAATCTCAAGGAAGCCATTGCCGGCGAAACCTATGAATTTGAAAGCATGTACCCGCCCATGATCGAAGCGGCCAAAGCAGAAGGAAACAAAGAGGCGGAGCGTTCCTTTACTTATGCCTTTGAAGTGGAAAAAATTCATGCACGTCTGTATCAGGAGATGCTCGATAGTCTCGAAACCGCAAAAGAGTCCTATAGTTATTATGTCTGCCCGGTCTGCGGATACACGGTGGAGAAGGAAGCACCGGAGACCTGCCCTGTTTGCGGGGCCAAAGGCAAAGTTTTCAAAAAAGTTGATTAATCATATGACGATAAACAGGAGGGTGTTTGATGACTGCTAAAAATGAAATTTACAAATGTGATTTGTGCGGTAACATCGTTACCGTGCTTCATGAAGGAAAAGGCGAGTTGGTGTGCTGCAACCAGCCGATGAAGTTGCTCACCGAAAATACTACGGATGCGTCCAATGAGAAACATGTCCCGGTAATTGAAAAACTCTCAGACGGGGTCAAAGTCACGGTTGGCAGTGTCGCCCATCCAATGGAGGAAAAACACTACATTGAATGGATCGAGCTCGTCGCCGACGGAAAATCATACCGCCAGTTTCTTTTACCGGGCGAGTCTCCGGAAGCTTTCTTCCCTGTTGTCGCCGATAAGGTCACAGCCAGGGAATATTGCAACCTGCACAGCCTCTGGAAAGCGTAAGTATTCGAAAGGATGAACCATGGCAAAATTATACCGATGTGAAATATGCGGCGATGCCTATATCGGATTCAATCCGCCGCCCAACTGCCCCTTCTGCGGAGCGCACAGTCAATATATCAAGGAAGCCCGCGAGGCCAATGTGGAATTTAACGTGGAATTAAGCGCGGCGGATCGCGCCAATGCCGAGCGCGCTTTGGGTGTGGAAGTGAGCAATGCCGCGTTTTATATGTGCGCTGCGGCTCAAACCGACGATCCGGAAGGCAAGATTTTATTCAAGGCGCTGGGAAAGATTGAGGCGGAACATGCCTCTATCTGGAGAAAAATCCTTAAGCTCGATTCTGTACCGACAGGCAACGACTCGTGCCACACAAGCAATACCGCTAACCTGAAGGAGTCACACGACAGGGAAACACGCGCCATCAACTTTTACCGCAGTGCGGCCGCCGGGGCGGACCATCCCAGGATCAGGCAGATTTTTGAAGCGCTGGTGGAAGTAGAAACGGATCATCTCCATTTGTCCGAAGACAGGTTGAAATAACGGACAGGCGGGAGAGCGGGGCATTTCCCCCGCTCTCCCGCCCGACGAAATTTTGCCGTACACAAAATTGGCACCAGCCATTCCCGCTTACTTGCCTGATCCGGTGCTGTCCGGCTTTCTAATCATTTCTATCAGGCGTACCGATTCCGGCGGGAGCTCCCCAACCTGCTTTCCTGAGGACAGAGCCAGATAATAAATATGAGCCACTTTTTCCAGCAACTCGGCGTTCAGAACAGCCTGATCAACGGAAGCACCCACCGCCACGATACCGTGGTTCTGAATGATGCAGGCGTTGGCGCCGCCGGCTAATTTTGCCTCCACATTACGGGCAAGCTCCGGTGTTCCGGAAAAAGCGTAGGGAGCGACCTCGATCGTCGTTCCCAGAGATAAGGCAACCTCATCAAACAGCGCCGGTATGGATGTGTTGATGATGGAAAAAACACTTCCATATGTCTGATGAGTATGGACAACGGCTTTGACCTCCGGACGCACACGGTAAATTACACTGTGCATTTCTGCTTCAATTGATGGTTTGCGGCCCTGTTTCCCTTCAATGACCGCCAGATCGAGACCAACGACAAAAATATCCTCATCAGTCATTTCCGAGTAGCGAACACCCGATGGCGTGATAGCCATTAAATCAGCGTCAATGCGTACCGAAACATTGCCGCCTGAGCCGCGCAAAGAGCCGAAATAACCGTGTTCGGAAAGCCATAGCGCCGAGAGACGCACTTCTTTTTTGTATTTCAGGTATTTTTCGTCCATGATGGTCAGCTCCTATCCCCCGCTTATGATTAGCAGGTTTTCCTCTTTAGCACGTGATGTAAAAACCGGCAAGGAATCACGCCGGTTTTGAAGGCGGCAAATGTTATCCTTGATTTTCTGAACTGTCTGGTGTAGAAGCCGTACTACAATTTAATAGGGTCTCTCCTTGCTCGCGGCATGGACCGCGGGCTTCAGATCCGAAAGGAGGAAATTTTGAAAAGATACGAAGTTGTCTCTATTGTCAAGGCTGATCTGGCAGAAGAAGACATCAACACCATCATCGATAAGGCTTCGCAGATCATCACTGAACGCAAAGGCATCATCGCCAAAGCCGAAAAATGGGGCAAAAGGCGCCTGGCTTACGAAATCAACAAGCAAAAAGACGGATTTTATTTCTTCATCGACTACGCGGGCGACGGGTCTATCGTTGCCGAAATGGAGAGAAATTTCAAAATCGACGACCGGATTTTGAAATTTATGACTGTCGCTATCCAGGGCGCTGTGACTCGCGAAGGTATTGACGCCGAGATTGCCGAAGCGGAAGCCAAGCGGTCAAAGACGCAGGCCGAGCCCCAGGCGGCTGCCGGTGATGAAAAGACATCGCAAGCTGAATCTCAGGCGGCTGCCGGCGATGAAAAGACGGCACCGGCAAAACAACAGAAGCAAGGCGAACCGGCTCCGGAAACCGACCAAACGCAAGACACTGACACGAAAGGGGAATGATGATGGCTGCACCAACCAGAGAGAAACCATCCCGTCCGTACCAGAGAAAATTTTTCCACAGAAGAAAATTCTGTCGTTTCTGCTCGGACTCCAACATTAAAATTGACTACAAGAATCCGATTATCCTCAATAATTTTGTAACTGAACGCGGTAAAATCATGCCAAGACGAATCACGGGCAATTGCGCCTATCATCAAAGGGAATTGACGCTCGCGATCAAGCGCGCACGCGCCATTGCGATCATGCCTTTTGTCAACGCGGAAGGCAGGTAAGTTTAAAACCAGGGCACCGGCCGACATGAACCAGTCATCGCCGGTGCCTTTTTCACCGGTAATTTCATCACAACTTTTTTATCGTCCAGCGCGGGTTTAATTCTTGTCCACGTCAAATTTACTGACCATCAAAGGCGGGTTTTGGCGGCTTTTGCTGATTGTAGTTTTGTATCTGGCAGCCTGTCTGCTGCCTTTCGCCGGTATGTTGTTTGTCCTGACTCTGCCTGCGCTTATGTTCCTGTTATCATTTTACAACGGCTGGGTGAAAACAATGAACGCCCTTTTCGTCGCCATCGTGGCAATCTTTGCCATTTTGTCTTTCACTCATACATATTTCCCTCTCATCGTGCCGGCAGCCGTCGGATTTTCCGGTATGGTAATGGCCCGCAGCATCAGGCTGAACCAGCCTGTCGAGGCGCTCATCCTCCTTCCCTCACTCATCTGTCTGACGGCCATTGCCGCCTTTTTCGTCTTGAGCGGCATCCAGCTGGAAATGAACGTCGTGGAAGTGGTAAAAAAATACCTCGCTGATGCGGTTGATTTGAATATCAGCTTCTACGCCCGCCTGCCCTTAAAACCGGAAGAAATCAAAGCTATTCAGGACAGCAGAGACGGAGTTATCGAGCTTCTGGCGCGCATTTTCCCCGCGATTTGCACCATTTCGGTATTATCTGTTATCTGGCTCAATATGTTGCTCGCAGGAAAGATACTTGGAAAAAAATCAATTACACCGCCTGTGTTCTTGGGACTGTCTCAATGGAGAACTCCTGTATGGCTGGTTTGGGTCTTTATCGCCGCAGGAGTCATGATGGTATTTTCCCATACTCACCTGAGATTTGCCGGCATAAATATTTTTCTTATTACGGCTTTCTTCTATCTTTTACAAGGCCTTGCAATCATTAGCTTCTTTTTTCAAAGTAAAAATGTATCCATGTTTTTCAGAGTTATTATCTATTTTTTAATTGCGGTTCAGCAACTGCTTATGATAGCAGTAGCCGCAGTGGGTCTTTTCGACCTCTGGGTTGATTTCCGCAAATTTTTCCGTAAAGATCAGGCAACCGGTTAGTTTTTTCCCGCATATTCAGGAGGTTTTCGACATGAAGGTAATTTTGAAACAAAGCGTTCCCTCACTGGGGAAAGCAGGTGATCTGGTCAAAGTCAATGACGGGTATGCCCGTAATCTGCTCATTC
>CAYWRV010000087.1:0-8122 GCA_964460865.1 uncultured Smithella sp.
ACAGATACTTCCGGCTGTCCCCGTCATGGGCGAAGATCAACAGATCCTGGTCGAGCAGACACGCTGAGATGGTGGTATCCATGCCGCAAAGTTCCGGCGATGCCAGTGCTGCCTTATATACGGCGCTGTTGGCCTGCATGATGGCACAGTTGAGGTGGTTTGTGTTTACGCGGTATTCCGGGTTGTAATCAGAAATTGTTTGAGGGGCCGACCTAAAATAGTCGCGTACTGTACCCACGGCCAGCCCACTTGCGACCTCACCATGGGAGCGCCCGCCGATTCCGTCGGCCACGACCAGCAGTCCGCCTTTTTCATCTACATAAACGCAGTCTTCATTTTTGTCGCGTATGCGGCCCCGATCGGTCTTTCCCTCCGCAATAAGTTTCAATCATGCCTCCCGTTGTGAAAAAATTGAGATGGAGGTTCAGGTAATACCCGCCTGTCGGGGCAGTTCACCAGCCGCAGACGGCCTCCGGTTTAATTTAGAAAACTTCTGTCAGGCTTTGGCCTTCCTGAATCAATACAGTGCGGGTCACACCTTCGACGCTGATTGTGTGACGACCAACGACCAGTTTCATGGAAAGAGGTGTTTGTCCGCTTTCCAATCCGTCGATATGGACTTTAGCTCCCGGACGGGCAGAGGTGATCATGACCGTACCCCCACCGGGTATTGCTTCGTTGATGGTCAGGAGCCTGTTTTTTTTAATTATGATCTTTCTGTCGAGGGAGCGGTAGAAACCGGGTTGTTCGACCGCCAGTTTATGCTCTCCGGCGGGAACATTCTGAAATACGAAAGGAGCGGTGCCGATTTTGACACCGTCAAGATATACATCCGCCGCTTCACTGGTGTATACATCAAGCTTTCCGACACCCGTGGACAACTGAGTGATAAGCACGATGATGAAAGCGATGACAACCAGTGCGGCACCTCCGTAAATCGTGTATTCCTTGAATTTGATTTTTTTCAACTCACGGTTTGCTTCATCAAGAACCTGCTTGGCCTCCGGCAGGTCGGGGTTTTCCGCAAGCGCCATCTGGGAGAGCTTAATAGAGCTCAAAAGGCAGCGCTTTTTCTGTGTGGTTCGCTGCTGGCAGGCCTTTTCCCATTCCGCTTTGGCCTCCTGCAAGTAGGCCTTGTCTTTGCGGGGGCGTAACAGCCGGTCAATCGCCTCTTTAAACGCCAGCGCCGTACTGAAACGATCCTGCGGGTCTTTGGCGATGGCTTTGAGGATGATCCAGCTCAACTCCTTTGAAATCAAAGGTGCTATTTCATGCGGCGGAACCGGCTCCTCTTTCACATGCATGATGGCGGTCTGAATGGGATTTTCATGGAAGAAGGGAAGTCTTCCTGTCGTCAGTCGGTAAAGCGTGATGCCGGTTGAATAAATATCCGTCCAGGGGCCGGTCTGGCCGCCGGTGATCTGTTCGGGCGCGATGTACGAGGGTGTGCCGATCCAGTTTCCTTTTTCCGTTTGGGATGAGATTTCATCTCCTTCGATGATGCTGGCAATGCCGAAGTCCGATATTTTGACACGCCCGTCATAGGTCATGAAAATGTTTCCGGGCTTGATGTCGCGGTGGATGATGTGGTGCTGATGTGCATAATGAAGGCCGGCGAGTACCTCGGAGATAATCCGCAATGATTCCTCGATGGAGAGCTCTCCCTCTTCCGACATGACCTCATCAAGGGGTCTCCCCTCGACATATTCCATAATGAGCGTCAGGTGCTCGTTGCTGAAATCGATGAGCTGAATGATATTTGCGTGGTTCAGCTTTCCGAGGAGCCTGGCTTCTTTTTCAAACCTGCCTTTAATATTTTCATCATCGATGAAAGTTGATTTCAGCTTTTTGACTGCCACCCGCCGGCCGATGGAGAGCTGATACGCTTCATATACATCGGACATTCCGCCCTGATTGGAAATGAGGCCGATAATTTCGAACCCGTGAATACGCGTAATACTCTGGATTGTTTTGTCATTATCGTTCATTTTTTTGTCCAACTGGCTAATGGCTTGATACGGTTAAGAAAATCTAAACATAACCGTCATAATTATTCAATCCATTTTTCCGATGTCCCCCGAAATATCAAATCCTCTTTCTTGATTTTTCGGCACAACAAAGGTAATCTTGAGCCATGCCGTTCAAAAACCTGCTTAAAACAATTGTATGTCTTTTAATGGCCGTCACACTTTCAGCCATCCTGAATGCCTGCGCGCCGGCAAAATGGACAAGGAACGACTTCACGAAACTGGAGCAGGCGGCCCGACAGGGGGACGCCAAAGCGCAATTGCTTATCGGTGAAATCTATGAATTCGGTGTCGATGTTCCAGCCGACGATATGATCGCCGCTAAATGGTATGAAAGGGCGGCAGGTCAGAACGAACCCGAAGGGCTGCTTTATCTGGGCATGATGCATGAACGCGGCGTGCTGTGGGAGTATGACTCGGATCTCATACTCAACCGGCTCTTTGGGTCGGCTGAACTTGGTTGCGATACGGCACAGATCGCGCTCGCGTTGCACTTTTTCAAGGACAGAGGGTCAAGACGTGAAATCGTCAGGAGAGTTGAAAAATACAGGGAAAGCGCCAGACGGGGTGATCCCGCCGCGCAGTATGTACTGGGGTGGGTTTTCAGAGAAGGAGTAGGCCTGCAAATCAATCCCCGCGAGGCGATGGACTGGTATCACAATTCAGCCCGGCAGGGATACACAGCGGCGCAAGTCACGCTGGGCAGAATCTATCTGGAAGGTAAAGTCGCGCCTCTGGATTACGGCCAGGCCGAAAAATGGTACGAAAAGAGTGCGGAGGCTGAATTTACCGCCCGCCTGCAACTTCACAAACTGCGCGAGACCGGCACCGGCAGACAGACAAAAAGCCGTTCAGATGAACTTCTCAGGCATGCGGATGCTTCACTGCGAAACTATATCCGCCTGCAGCACATGCTCATGGAAACTCGAAAGGAAACCAATGATTCCTTCGCCTTGCGCGCCTGCCGCAGTCTTCGTGAGCTGGACCCCGACTATGACAAAATCTCCGCGATCTGCGAACCCTTGTATAAAAACAGCGCCGAAAAAACGGTGAGCAGGGTCGAGGCGGCCATACAGGCCCTGAGGGCGACAGACTGGAACAGGTTTGGTGTTATCGCGTCCGGCTTGCTGGTTTCCGACTTTGATCCGGACGAGACAAGAAGGCTTATCGCCTTTGCCTGGAAGACGCTCGACAAAGAAACCACTGCGGCGCGACGCAATATTGAATCTCAACTGCAAAACATGGAAGCGGCAGACCGCTCCGAAGCCTACCGCATGAGCCACGCCAGGCTGATTCCCGGCTGGGTTGACCAGTTCAATGCATCCATTAACCGGGCCCAGCGCGAAAACCCCGGAGACGCAACTCTGGCGGCCCTTGCCGTCCGGGGCGGCCAGGTGACGTCAAACCTTCAGCAGAAGATGAGGCAGCAAAAAGAGGAACAGCTCACAAAACCCGCCGTTGTCCCGAAAAAACCTGCGCCGGAGATGCCGCCCGGAGAGGAGGAATACAAAAAGGCCCATGAAAGTTTTGCCAGGGGTCGTTTTGAGGAAGCGGCGCGCATTTTTGAAAAGACGACCAGGATCCGGGGCTTCCGGCACATTGCCCAGTCGTATATATACATGGGGATCTGCAACCTGGCGCTCATTAACCCGGCCCATGTCAATAAGGCGCGTGAGCTCAGGCTGAAAGGAATTGTATACTTTCAAAACGCATTGCGCTTCGACCGCCGTGTTTCCCTGCCGGAAGGATATGAAAAATACCAGTCTGTTTTTACCGAGGCAAAGGAAAAGATGAAATAGCCGCCGCCGGGGCAGGCATCGGGAAAGACTGTTTTCCGGGCCATCCCGATTTTGCCTGCGGCGAGTCTCATAGACTGTTTTCAGTGTGTCGGCATAATTTATCTTTTATCCTGCCACGGTTTCTTCAGGCCTGTTTTCCTCTTTCGATGCGGTAGCGGCAGCAGTTATCGCCCTTGACCAGTAATTTACTGAAGCCTTCGGTTGTGAATTCGGGGTTCGCCTCCTTGGCCACGCCGCGCACAAACTCACCTAAAATCACATCGCAAAAATCAGGCTCCATGGAATAACTTTTCACCACGGGACAGGTGATGATCTCTTTTTCAAAAGCCTGTGCGGAATTCTCAACATAGCCATCCCAGAAGTTCGCCATGGAATCGTCAATGGAGTCGCAGATATTGGACAGCCTGGAGCAGTCCTTGTAGTCTTCTTTGGTTGTGGAGGTCCTCTTCATCATGAGTCGCGCGCTGTTTTTCCCCATCTTGAAATACTCTTCCTTCAACCTCTCCATGAATTTTTCTCCCCCCGTTTCCTTCCCCACGCGGTAGAGAATCATCATTTGAAAAGCGAGCCCCTCCGTCCAGTTTTTGAAGCGCTTACCCATTTCCTCTTCATTGACCGGATAATTTTCGTATGCGGGAGTTTCTCTTGTCATCTCCTTCCCTCCTTTAAAAATTTAGTTTTGTCAGGTTTTGTCACGGAGACGGTACCGTGTTTTTTGCCAGAAACGCCAGAAGGTGCTCGTTGAATATTTCCCGGCGCTCGATGTTCAACAGATGAGCCGCCTCGGGAATGACCACCAGTGACGACGAGGCGATCCGGCTGTGTATGAATTCGGAAGCATCTACGGGTGTCGCTTCATCCTGGTCTCCAACTATTATCAGTGTCGGTGTGGAAATTCTGCCGATTGCCTCGCGCAGGTCCATGGCGCGCAGCGCCGCAATGCAGCCGGCATATCCCTCAAAAGATGTGCCGAGAATGCTTTTTTTCGTCTCTTCAACATCTTCCAGAAGACGTGTGCGTCCGGCTGTGGTAAACCAGCGCTCCAGTGTGGCATCGGCAAGCGCGCTGACACCGTGCCTGCGGGCCACTTCCATGCGCTCCTCCCATTCGGCGTCGGTCAGCGTCATGAATGAGGCGGTGGCGCAAAGGGTGAGGGAAAAAAGACGCTCCGGGTGATGCGCGCCCAACATCTGGCCGACCATGCCGCCCAGAGAAAGTCCGCAGAAATGAACCTTCTCCAGACCGAGATGATCCATAAGACCTACAGCGTCGCCGGTAAGAATCTCCAGCGAATAAGGAGGCGGAGTTGCAGGGGACATGCCGTGGCCCCGGTTGTCATAGCGCACTACACGGTAACCGGCTTTGACGAGCGCCTCCACCTGATACTTCCACATGCCCGCATCGGCGCCGAGAGAGTTGGAGAGCATGACCGTTTCCCCGTCCGACGGTCCGTCGAGCAGGTAGTGCAGTGAAGTATTGTTTATTTGTGCCTTCATTTTGCTATCCTTCCTTTCTCTTTTGCGCGCGGCTTCGAAGGTTCTCTTTAACCTTCTCCAGAATTTTCGGCAAAATGGTGCCGGTCTTTCCCCGGATGAGGTAATCGGACACTCCCTCTGCGGTAAGCGGTGTGGCCTCTGCATTGACTTCAATGATCGTGGTTTTATGTCCGGCGCGTGTCTGCCTGGCCATCCGCGGCAGCATGGCGAATGGGTAAACAACAGCCGATGTCCCGCAGATGAGCATCACGTCGCAGCCGGCCACTTCCTCCTGACTTTCCTGTGCAACATCGGGTGGGATGGCTTCGTTGAAATGCACGACATCGGATTTGAGCACACCATTGCATTTTTTGCAGTATGGCGGCAGCCGGTCCTCGGCCAGCAGACGCTCCAGTTCGTATTCGCGTGGGTCATACCTTGTGTCGCATGAGAAGCACCGCAGCAGCGAAATATTGCCGTGATAGTCCAATACTCTTTTACTGCCGGCTTTCTGGTGCAGATTGTCGATGTTCTGTGTGATGACGCTTTTGAGGATGGACATCTCTTCGAGCTCGGCCAGAGCCATATGCCCCGGATTCGGGCGGGCATTTTCCATATCCTTGAGCCAGGAGACGGTGGTCATCCTCTCGATCCAGTAGGCTTTCGGGTCGCGCTGAAAGCGGTAGTAGCTTTCATAGGCCTGCCGTTCGGCTTCGGGGTTTTTGGTCCAGACGCCGTTTGGGCCGCGGAAATCGGGAACACCTGATTCCGTGGACATGCCCGCGCCCGTCAGTGCGACTGTATATCTGCTTTGTGCCAGCTGCTGTGCCGCCTTTGCAATCAACTCTTCCATACTTTACCTCTTTTCTCCGAAGCGTTTGTATTTCAGTAAATTCCCATTACACATCCGCCCGCCAGCGTTGCACCCAGTTCGCGGCATTTATCAAGTACGGCCTCCGTGATATCCCCTTTGGCGATAACCGGATGAAACACGGTTTTGAATTTATATCCCAGCGCAATGCGTTCGATGGAATTGAGCGCGCCGCCGCCGTCATTGCCCGCACTGATGAATACGACAAAAGGCTTGCGAAAAATTCTTCCCGCATCCCTGCCGTAGGTGCGATCGAAGAAATCCTTGACCATCCCGGCCATGTAACCGAAATTTTCCGGGCTGCCCACGGCCAACCCGTCGCATTCCAGCAGGTCTTCAAGTGTGGCGTCAGCCGCCTTTTTTAAAATGGCTGTAGCGCCTTCGATGGATTTTACTCCCTCGCAGACGGCTTGGGCCATTTTTTTTGTGTGCCCGGTTTGGGAATGATAGATGATGAGGATTTTACTCATAACAAACAGACTGAAGCCGGAAGATGGCGGCCGTTCACGGCGCCCCTGCCGTTTGACGGGTACTGCAGCTGGGTTGTATCATGGCATCTTGCCGATTATGCCTAAAAACCCGTCGGTCTGCAATGACGCACCTCCGACGAGCGCCCCGTCGATATCTTCCATCGCAATGAGCTCGGCGATATTGTCCTTGGTGACCGAGCCGCCGTAGAGAATAAGGACATCCTCCGCCATGCAGCCGTAAATTTCGACCATCAGGCGGCGGATGAAATCATGGACATCTTCCGCCTGCTCGGGGCTGGCCACCTTGCCGGTCCCTATCGCCCACACCGGTTCATAGGCGATGACCAGTTGGGGGAGCATCTCCACGGTAACATCGGTCAGGGCCGCGCGTACCTGCCGGCCCACAACCGCCTCAGTGATGCCTTTGTTTCTTTCCGCCTCCGTCTCGCCGACACAGATGATCGGCTTGAGGCCCGCGGCCATGGCGCGGAGGGCTTTTAAATTGACCGTCTCGTCGCTTTCCATGAAATATTTGCGCCGCTCGGAATGGCCGACGATGACAAAGCTGCAGCCGGCGTCTTTGAGCATCACGGGCGACACTTCGCCCGTGTAAGCTCCTTTATTTTCGAAATGCATATTTTGTGCGGCCAGTGCCACGGACGAGCCCTGCAGGACGTCATTTACACTCTGCAGGGCGGTAAAGGGCGGAGCCAGCACGACCCGGCCGTTTTGCAATCCGGACACCCCTTGTTTAATCTCAGTCGCCAAACGCACCGACTCGGAGATAGTGTTGTGCATTTTCCAGTTACCGGCCACGATCCACTGTCTCATGATTTCCTCCCGTATCAACCCAGTGCCGCGACCGCAGGCAGGGTTTTCCCCTCCAGAAGCTCCAGAAATGCTCCGCCGCCGGTGGAGATGTAAGATATTTTATCGCTTTTACCTGTTTTGTGGATGGCCGTGTCTGTGTCGCCGCCGCCCACTATGCTGAGCGCGCCCGATTCCACAACCGCATCCACCAGCTTGAATGTGCCGGACGAAAAAGGCGTGAGTTCGAACATGCCCAGCGGGCCGTTCCAGACAATGGTTTTGGCCTTATTTACCACTTCAGAAAAGGCGTCTATGGTTGCCGGCCCGATGTCCAGCCCCATCCAACCTTCGGGGATATCCTTGATTTCGACGATGTTTCTTTCCGCATCCGCCGAGGCTGCCTGCGAGATGATAACGTCCACCGGTAGAAGCAGACGGACATTTTTTGCCTTGGCTTTGGCCATGATCTGGCGGGCCAGCTCCAGCATGTCGTTTTCGCAAATTGATTTACCGACGTTGTACCCGTTGGCTTTCAGGAAAGTGAAGGCCATGCCCCCGCCGACAAGCAGACAATCGACGTTGTCGATGATGTTTTCCAGAAGCTTGATTTTGTCAGATACCTTGGCGCCGCCGATGATCGCGACCAGCGGCCGGGAGGGGTTTTTCATCG
>CAYWRV010000088.1:0-8092 GCA_964460865.1 uncultured Smithella sp.
GAGGGGGTGAGGACAAGACCATGTACAGAGCCATCTTTACGATTGTGGACAGAGGCCGCGCCGAAGACGTGATGGATGCGGCAAACCGGGCGGGGGCGAAGGGAGGCACCATCATCAATGCGCGCGGCTCCGGCATTCATGAAACCAACAAGCTGTTCTCGATGGAGATAGAGCCGGAAAAGGAAATGGTCATGATCCTTTCCGAAAAAAATTCCGTGGAATCCATCGTTTCCTCCATCAGAAACAAGCTCGATATAGACGAGCCGGGCAAAGGTATCATCTTTGTTCAAGAAGTAAGCAAGGCATACGGACTGCGCTAACCTGAAGGACGGCACGCTTTTTGGCGTGAGGGAAAATGCGGGGACGGCAATTAAGTGCCACAAAAAAACCCTGCCGGACCGGGTGGTCCGGCAGGGTTTTCATTTTACGCACAAAATCAGAGTCGGTCGTTCATCCAATCCAGCTCAACCGATTTGACCGTGGTTACCGAATTATCGCCGATCAAAATGTCCACATGGCCGTAGTTGGGAAGATAGCGGATCGTGCGGTCCGTCGTCAAACTAAAAAAGTTCTTGACGCTCGAGGGGTGCCTTTTTATACTCGCACGCGTTGGCGAAGTATTGTGACTGTAACTTTTAGAAGCAAAGGAGAGTGTGTAATGAAATGGTCAGAGTTAAGTAAGGAATTGGTCTCGACGCTGAGGCTGAAAAGCGATCCCATCGCCTTCACCAGACTGGAGAAGGCTGAAGACCTCGACAAAATCCCCAACGTACAACGCATACCGCGCCTGTTCAATTTCTGTCAGGCGCAGTTTCTGGTCAGGGTCGAGCGGATGACCATCGGTATTACCAAAGAAGATCAGTTAAGCATCCGCTGTGCACGGCTCTTCGGCGTGCGCCATGCATCGGAAAAAGCCATGCGCTATGAAGGCGAGATGCTTTCCACCACCTGGTTTGCCAATCCCGAAGAAGGCTATCAGCAGCAGCTTGACTGTCCCCGCGTACCCGTTTCGGGGGCAGTGGTCATGGCCCCCCTGGATGAAGAAAAGATAGAACCTGAAGTCGTGCTGCTTTACGGTAACCCCGCACAGATTATGATGCTGCTTTGCGGTCTGCAGAAAGAAAAATATGAAAGGTTCACTTTTTACTTCTCGGGCGAGGGCGCCTGTGCGGATTCTCTGGCCGAATGTTACCGGACGGGTAAGCCGCAGGTATCGATTCCCTGCTATGGTGAGAGGTCAATGGGCGAGGTCGCAGACGATGAACTCTCGATTGCTCTGCCTCCTGCCGACATTTCCAGGGCTCTTTCGGGAATGAAGAAGCTGGCCAAAGTCGGGTTCAAATATCCCATCGGCTTTATCGGGGCGCGCGCCGAGCTCGAGCCGATTTTAAAGCAGTTTTATCCGGATCAGTTCAAATAGGGAAGGAGGTTTCGGGCACAGCCAGACCCGATTCCTGAAACACAATTGAACGCGGCCTGCCCTGACGATCGGGCGGGCCGCGCATTATAATCTTTGGGACTCCGCCGATCCCAGGAAATAGCGTTTGGGGTCGAAGCTGCGTATAAAAAGAATGTCCTCTTCGGTGGGCGGGCTTAAAATCTGCAGTTTGTCCTTTACATTCAGTTTCCAGCCGCAATGTTCGCGTATGTTGCGGACTGATTCTTCCCCGGATGCCCCTCGTTTTACGGGAACATAGGCGGTTAGAATCAGTTCGCCGGACGCGTCTTTTTCGAATATTCCCATCTGTGAGATGACCGTGGAGACTTTCATGCCGGGCGAAGTTATATAATCCACCTTTTCCACGAACCGCTCTTTTGTCTGCTCCAGCGTAACGATTGTTTCTGTGGCGCCGGACGCGATATCGTTTGCACCGCCCGAGCCGACCAGAAAAGGCCCGTCGGCAATTTTTGTAGTATTGATATTGCCCGCCTTGTCAATCTGCCCTGCACCAAGTACACCCACGCTGGGAGTCTGCCCGCCGCACATAAAGATAGCCAATGACGTAAATATATCGGAGATCATCCGGCATGAGGGCATATTGCGAAGATTAAAAACATAAGGGTCTGAAGGCTGGGGCGAGTAGCCGTAATATCCGATTTCGGCCACAAGCTCCAGAGGATAGCCCTGTTGCTTTAAATTGTAATAGGCCAGCCAGGCGGCCAGATTGGAAACGCCGATGCCGCAAAGAGCCAGGCGGTAATTTTTCGCCCTGATTATTTCCTCGATTTTGCCCGCCGCTATGCTGACCAGTGTTTCCGCCGCGGTCGGTTCGGCAGGAGTGGAAAGACGATCGGAAACCTTATCCAGAGCCGATATCCAGGAATCGTTTTGAATTTTCCCTTTAAGGTGCCAGATGCGCTCTTGCCCGAGTAAGCCGAGAAAATCATCATGATTTTTACATCCTAAAACCCATTTATCCACCCAGGCCTGATAATCCCCTGAGCGGCGGGAAGCTTTTCTTGATTCCATAATCCAGTCTTCGTCCTCGCCGTATCCTTCCAGTCCGTCAACTCCCTGTGGATGGATTCCCATGGGGAAACCGCCCATGGGAGCCGGACAGACGGCTTTGACAATATGACCGGGAATTCTGGTCATGTGGGCGTGGCGGCGGATGAAATCGGCATCTACAATTTTTTCAACTGTGACGATAACCCCGTTTTTTGCCGCCAATGCGCCGAAGTGATTGCCGGAGTGGGGCACGGACATTATCGTGTTGCCTTCACTGTCTGCTGCCCAGCCATGGGCGATGGCGATATCGGGATTGTAGGCGCGCACTACATTTGCGGTCTGGCCGCTGCCGAAGGGATCTTCTATCCTCGCAAACGAATCTTTGTTGAATTCTTCCATCGAAGATCCGGCTATGGATTTCGTCGGGAAAAAAGGCACACCCATCGCGCCGGCGATAAAGCGAAGTACGATGGTAAGCTGTGTCCAGTTTTCAACCTCCAGCCATCCCTCACTGCAGGCGCGCGAAATAATCTGATTTGGGCCGGGAAATGGATAGCCATCGCCCTTGAAGGCGCAGATAATTTTCCTGCACAGCCGGCCGTGGGCAAACAAGGCCAGATTGTAGGCGCCGCCGGTTATACCGACCAGTGTAAAGCCCGGATTCTTCCCCCAGAATTGGCGAGCTATCTCAAAAAAAATAGCCGTCGGCGTGGTCATGCCGTTGCCGAACTGAATGCTCCAGCCGGGTTTGATAAAAAGGCGGACCGCATCGGCAAGATCCATTATTTTCCCCTGTCCACGCTTGTCTGCCAAAGCAAGTTTTTTTTTGAGCACTTCATTCAGACGAGCATTCATATTCCGCCTCCTTTGTTTGTTTCAGGTTTTATATACTGAAATTAACCGGTATCGGCAAACTGAAATACGGGGGTATTGTTTTGTGAAAATCCGACATGAATAAATTTAACAGCCGGCAGGATGTAACTTCTTTATATCATGGTGCTAATCGGGAAATTTATGAAAATTGAAAATTCGTGGTGAGCCTTATTGACCGTTCGCAGTGAGCCTTATTGACCGTTCGTGGTGAGCCTGTCAAACCATGAACGGTCAACTTTTCCGACGATATTCCGTTCATTCTCCCCCCCCTTCGACAGGCTCAGGGCGGGCTTCGACGAGCTCAGGACGAGCGGGGTTTTAAATGCTTTACCGTTGAATTACGAGCTAATTGCCAGCCGCGAACCCTCCGATCTTCCAACCTTCTAATCATCTAATCCTCTAATCCTCTAATCCTCTTCCGACCAACTTCAATATACTCCCCGGATCAGCAAGTCAGTCCAAAGCAAAGCTCCACATCTTGGAGTGGTTCGGTGCATATGGAATTACTTATCCGGACGAAAATTTTTTAAAAATTCCACAAAGACTTTGTGGGCGTGAGAAAGCTCAGTTTGTCGCAGATAAATCAGGTAGAAATGCCTCTCCATTTTTATCCCTTTGATAGATACTTCATGCACAGTCCCGGCTTGAAGCTCTCGCCTTATCGCATGGCGTGATATGACCGAAACGCCCAGGCCCGCAAGAAGTGCTTCTTTAACTGCTTCTGAACTGCCGAGTTCACAACAAATATTTAAGTCATCCATTCTTATATCATTTGTTTTTTTCAGATACTCTTCGAGTACATAACGAGTTGCCGAGCCTCTTTCGCGGATGATAAAAGGCTCTTGACGTATTTCCGCCGGCATTACGGTTTTTTGTGTCGCCCATTTATGGGCGCGGGGAACGGCCAGAACAAGCCTGTCACGCCACAAAACATCAATGTTGAGTTTAGTATAATGCGGCTTTTTGCCGACTAAACCTATTTCCGCTTCTTTATCCAGCACAGCATTGATAGCGTCTTCAGTATCTGCTGTTTTTGCATAGATTTTTATTCCGGGATGCTTTTTTTTAAAGGCACTGAGCGCATGGGGCAGAATGTAGGTTGCCGGAATCGTACTGGCAGCCAGATAAATATTAGGGCTGGTCGCATTTGTGAGTGCATCGATTTTTTGAGCCGCCTCCGCTCTCAATCTGGTCAGGCGTCGGGCATAATCGTAGAGAATTTTACCCGCCTCGGTGAGTGTGATTCCGGAGCTGCTTCGATTGGCGACCCTCGCATCAATACTTTCTTCAATGTTGCGGATGCTTTTGGTAAGCGCCGGTTGCGTTATATGCATTTTTTGCGCGGCACGACTGAAGCTGCCTTCTTCTGCAAGGTGAATCAGCGCCTCCATCTGTTGAAAGGTGATGTTGTTAAAATGCCCGATATTCATAATGGATTATACCATACCATGGAGCTCATCGTTGTGGAACAGGTAATTATTACTTTATGGAATAGATTAAATTCCAAAAGGTTCGGTCGTATAACCAGGGATAATAAATGGCACATGGATATTACTATAATGAATTTGCTTTGATAGCACCCGTTTGCTAAAAGACGCCCCGAGTCAAACGGGAGGTGCTCATGAAAAATATATTTGCCTCTAGAGCGGGAATTATTGTTGTCGGGGCGATTATCGGTGTCGGGGCGGCACTTTTGCAATACTTTGGCAATCCCGCGAATATGGGTGTCTGTGTAGCATGTTTTGAGCGTGACATTGCCGGAGCGCTGGGGCTGCACAGGGCCGGTGTCGTGCAGTATCTGCGCCCGGAAATCATGGGACTTGTAACAGGTGCGTTTGGCGCTGCGCTTTTGAGCAGGGAATACAGGCCGCGTGGCGGTTCCGCCCCACTTATCAGATATTTTCTCGGTATCTTTGCCATGATCGGCTCGCTGGTGTTTCTGGGATGTCCATGGCGTGCGCTTTTGCGGCTCGCCGGCGGAGACGGAAACGCCATTTTGGGGATTGCAGGGCTCGTTACGGGAATATTCATCGGCGTGCAGTTTCTTAAAAAAGGATTTTCACTGGGACGCTCTTATGCTCAGGCCAGGCCAACGGGCTGGATGATGCCTGTGATCATGCTGGTGCTGTTTGTGTTACTCGTTTTCAATGTTCAGTTTTCAGAAGGCGGCCCTATCTTTTCAAGTGAGACCGGCCCCGGCTCCAGGCACGCTCCTGTTGTTATAAGTATAGTAGCAGGCCTTCTCATCGGAGCGCTTGCACAGCGGAGTCGTTTTTGTACGATGGGAGCCTTTCGCGATATCATTCTGACCAGGGACTTTCATCTTGCAGGCGGTGTGGCGTCATTGCTTGTATTTGCTCTGGGAATCAACTTGCTTTTGGGACAATTCCATCCGGGCTTCAGCGCCCAGCCGATTGCTCATTCCAATCATGTCTGGAATTATCTGGGTATGACTCTGGCGGGACTGGCCTTTGCACTGGCAGGCGGTTGTCCCGGCCGTCAGCTTTTTATGTCAGGTGAGGGAGATTTGGACGCAGGTATATTTGTCGTCGGCATGATTACCGGAGCTGCATTCTCTCACAACTTTGCTATGGCGAGCTCGGCAACGGGTGTCGCCGCTTACGGGCCCTTCGCCGTAGTTATCGGTTTGGTGTTTTGTATCTCTGTCGGATTTACAATGATGCCCGGAAAAGAACGGGGGTAAGACTGAAATCTTCGGCGCGGGGTCAGCCTCATGCGCCAACCCGGTGCAGGGTGTGAAAAAATGCTATTTTCCAAAAAAAATAAAGAGCAATTCGAAGGGGGCGGGCTTGTCCTGTTCCAAAGCGTTGAAGATGCAATCGCCGCTGAGAAAATTTTAAACAAGGCGAACTTTGAAACAAAACTGGTTGCTCCTCCACCGCAGTTACGTAAAGGTTGCGATCTGGCCGTGGAGATAAACATTGTCGAGCTTGCCGCGGTGGAGAGGCTTCTCGTCCAGAAGCAGGCGGCTTTTGTAGAAGTCCTGCCCTTCAAGGGGAGCGGCAGACTGCTGGACGCTGTGAAAATAATCGACTTTGGAGATGCCTGTATGGTTAAAGCAGGCAATATGAAGCTCACTTTTGACAATAATACGGGAGTAATACTCAATATCTCCGGTGGCGGCTGTCCGGACATCCCTTTTCTGCATTTGAGTATGGTTGATAAAAAACTAACCGAGGTCCAACGGCCTAAAGAAAAGGGCTACACCCTGTGTGCGCTCATGCTTGATCGGGCCTTCAGCGAATCTTTGGAAATCTGGGAGCACAGTAAAAAATAAAATGTTTCTTATTTGCGGTACGATACCCCAGACGGAGGCAGGCCTTATTCTGGGAAGGGCGAATTTTGACGGTCGGAAACTCCTGATCGGAGACCATGAAATACCCTGCACGCAGGGGACGGCGGCGCTTATCAGTGCTGCCTGTGTGATAGCCGAATGCAGAGGTATGCCGGCTCCTCGCGTGGCCGTGGCCGGCGATGTCGGCGAAGGCACCGGCAGCAGGCGTTTGTACAGATATCTTATAGAACATCTGCCTGATGCCGCATGCGACATTGTGCTTCTTCACTACATTATGCCAATTATGGGCCTTATGAAAAAAGTGTGTGAGGCAGCCCGCAGGTGCGTCAAAAAGCCTGTCATGATTGCCGATTCATCTTCCATGTATGCGGCCAAGGCGGCAGGCCTTGCACAGCAATTCGATGTATTCACACCGGATCTGTCAGAGATGGAATTTCTGGCCGACCATGATGCCGTTCATCCGGCGTATATAAGTCATCACCTGTTTCGCTCGGAAATCTCGCGCGTACCTGATCTGGTAAGAGCCGCAGTTGAGGCCGGAAGTATGGCCAGGACGGTAATTATAAAAGGTGCCGTTGACCATGTTGTTCAGAATGGGAAAATAATATTCACACTCAATGAACCTGATTTGCCCCAGCTGGAAGCAATTGGTGGAACGGGTGATACAATCAGCGGTATGGTCGGGGCTTTTATCGCTGCGGGACTTAGCCATCGCGATGCGGCAATCGAAGCGCTGACGCTCAACAGAAAAGCGGGCCTGGCCGCAAATGCTACGGCCGCAACAAAAATTCGCGAGATTATTGCTGCAATCCCGCAGGCAATGAACCGTCAATGAAAAAAGAAAGGAAGAGAGCGTGATTGAGATAAATGTTTCCGGTTTGAGCTGCCCGATGCCGGTTGTCAAGGCGAAAGAGGCCATGGATAAATATCCCGAACAAACCATCGGAGTGGTCATGGACAGTGAAACTGCAAAAGAGAATGTATCAAGAATGGCACAGACCAAAAAATATACCGTCTCGGTTACTGATGAATCCGATGACCGATTTACACTCCTTCTCACGCCACCTGAAAAGTAACTATAGCCGTTAGCCTGCAAATTATAAAATCCCCGCGCCGGATTTCAAAATGAGTGGCCGGGCAATGCTCCGGCAGTAGCGATATTTCATTCCGTCAGTTGATTTGCGATGTTGAAGTTGGTCGGAAGAGGATTAGAGGATTGGAAGATTGGAAGGTTGGAGGGTTCGCGGCTGGCAATTAGCTCGTAATTCAACGGTAAAGTATTTAAAACCCCGCTCGTCCTGAGCCTGTCGAAGCCTGTCCTGAGCCTGTCCTGAGCCTGTCGAAGCCTGTCCTGAGCCTGTCGAAGGGGGGATGAGCGGAAGATTATCGGGAAAGTTGACCGTTCATGGTTCGACAGGCTCACCACGAACGGTCATTAAGGCTCACCACGAACG
>CAYWRV010000089.1:0-8046 GCA_964460865.1 uncultured Smithella sp.
CTTCAGAAAAGGAACCGGGTTGCTTTAATTGTGAGTAGCTGCTCAGCTGAATCTCGCCTTGCGGTCCCCTTAAGCGGGGATGACGAACACGAATCTTTTGATCGCCGCAATAGACAGAGCCGGGCTGGTAGGCCCATTTGTATACCCCTTTACTGCTGGGCGCCCAGTCCGGGCCGGAAAGAGCTTCCCTTTCCATGTCCATGATCGTCTCACAAAGCATTACGCCAAGCTCCATTTGAAGTGCGTCAAGGCCTTGTTTGCCTGTCTGCAAAACATAAAACATTCTGTCAGCCAGTTCCCGCTGTCCATAAACTTGTTCAAATCCTTTCCTTGCTTTTTTACGTTTTTTTGTGTCTAGTTTCATATGTGGCTCCTTTCTTTGATTGGCATCAGGGTCCGTGGTCACTACCACGGACGGAGCCACACTTCAACTTTCAACTAAAAATTGTATATCACCCAAAACCCAGGCAACCTGCGACAGCATGGCCGCCTCCTACCCGGAAGCCACAGTTACCGACGATATGGAAAATATTTTCAGCGACAGCGCAATACAAGCCGTTGTCATAGCCACGCCCGCCGCCTTGCATTTTGAAATGACCCGAAAGGCCCTGCTGGCCGACAAGCACGTCTTTGTAGAAAAGCCCCTGGCGCTGACTTACGGAGACGGCCGCAGGCTGGTCGAGCTGGCGCGAGAGAAAGAAAAAAAACTTTTTGTCGGCCATGTTTTAAATTATCATCCTGCAGTTATCCGGATGAAAGAAATGATCAACCGGGGGGACATCGGCCGTATGCAATACATCTACTCCCGCCGGCTGTCGCTGGGTAAAATCCGTCTTGAGGAAAACATCCTGTGGTCGTTTGCACCGCACGACATTTCCATCATCTTGAGCATCGCCGGGCAAGAACCTTCCTTTGTTGACGCCATCGGCAACAACTTCCTTCACGCTCGCATTCCGGATGTAACCGTCTCTAATTTTAAATTCCCCTCCGGCATCGGCGCGCACATCTTCGTCAGTTGGCTCAATCCTTTCAAAGAGCAGCGTCTGGTCGCCATCGGCGCCAATGGCATGATGGTTTTTGACGACACACAACCGGTGGAGAAAAAACTGACCCACCACCCCCATCAGATCAATTGGAAAAACGGGATGCCGGTGCCGGAAAAAGCGGAAGGGATTCCCGTCGATTTAAGCGACATCTGGGAAGAACCGCTCAGGGTGGAATGCCGCGCCTTTCTGGATTGCATCGCGAACAACACCGTGCCTCTTACCTCTGGCGAAGAAGGCTTGCGCGTGCTTAAAATACTGGAAGCATGTCAGCGCTCCATCGACAACAAGGAAAAAACTATTTCTGATGCCAAATGAAGGTCGGGGTGATGGAGCGGTAAAGATCATTGATGCTGGACTTTGCCGTTTTGAAACCCAAACACACGATAAAGAAAAAGAAAAAATTAAATCCCGAGTGTTGCCTGACGCCCAGCAGCAATGTGGCGCTTTAATATCATCTTTGAGCTTTAAACCTTAGGCCATGAGCTTCTTCCCCTGACTTCCACCCCCGGTCCGCTCGAGCAGACCACCCCCGCCGGCGTGGGACAAAAGAGGAATGCTTCTTTAGGCGATGAGCCACGAACTATTTGCTCATTATTTTCTGGATACCGGCCTTCGCCGGTATGACTAAAAGGGACCGAAATTGACTTTTTACGAGTTCATCAAACTTATGATCGGTAAAAAAATCGGAAGGAACGCGATTTTGGCCATACGTGAAAACAATAAATAAGGAGACACGGGGAAATTGGAATTCATTGACTTAAAAACACAACAAGCGCGGATCAAGGACAAGATTCAGAGGAATATCGACATTGTTTTGAGACACGGCAACTACATCATGGGGCCGGAAGTAAAACAACTGGAAGCGAAGTTGGCCGCCTATACCGGCGCAAAGCACGCCATTAGTTGTGCATCAGGAACGGACGCGCTGTTAATGGCGCTGATGGCCTATGGAGTGAAACCCGGTGATGCCATATTCACTACCCCTTTTACATTTATCGCTACGGCTGAAGTCATCAGCCTGCTTGGTGCAACACCAGTCTTTGTGGACATTGATCCCCAAACTTTCAACATCGACCCGGCAAAACTTGCCCTGGCCATCAAAGCCCTGAAAGCCGGCGATGCCACCCTCCATCCCTTACCCCTGTCGCCTGACGCCTCACGCCTTACTCCCCGCGGTATCATCCCCGTGGATCTGTTCGGCCTGTCCGCCGACTACGATGCCATAAATGCCATTGCCGGTCAGAACGGTCTGTTTGTCATCGAAGACGCCGCCCAGTCGTTCGGCGCAACCTATAAAGGAAAGCGGGCATGTTCTTTGGGCGATATCGGCTGCACATCATTTTTCCCGGCAAAACCGTTAGGCTGCTACGGTGACGGTGGCATGTGCTTTACTGATGACGACAAACTGGCTGAAATAATGGAATCCATCCGTGTTCACGGTAAAGGCGGGCACAAGTACGACAACGTGCGAATCGGTATCAACGGCCGCCTCGACACCATCCAGGCAGCCATCCTTCTTGCCAAATTTGAAATATTCCCCGAAGAAGTTGAAATGCGCAACGCCGCTGCCGCTCGCTACACCTCACTCCTGACTCCTGACACCTCACTCCTGACGCCCCACATGCCCGAAGGGTGCCTGAGCGTCTGGGCGCAATATTCACTTTTAGCCAAAAATGAAGACGCACGCACGGTGCTGCTGAAAAATCTTCAGGACAATAAAATTCCCACGGCCATTTATTATCCAAAACCGCTGCACAGACAGACAGCCTACTCCTGTCTGGGGTATGGCGAAGGCGCGTTTCCCGTAAGCGAAGATGCCGCCAGTCGAATATTCAGCCTGCCGGTGCATCCGTATCTACTAGCGGCCGATCAGGAAAGAATTGCAGAAGTAATGGCTGCCAGGTTATAGGTTAGCGGTAATGGCTAAGGTGGTTTTTTATGAATGGATGAACAATGTCAGTCACTTGGGAAAATGCCTGGAAGTCTGATCAAAGCCCGCAGTGGCCGGCTCAACCCTCTGATCCCCAACCTGTTACCTATAACCTCTTACCCATAACCTGTTATTATCTATGAAAATATGCACAATAATTGGAGCAAGGCCGCAGTTTATTAAAGCCGCCGCAGTTTCCCGTGCCATTGCCATGCATAATAAACTGGCATCCGACGCCCCGCGTGTATCGGAAGTTATTATTCATACAGGTCAACATTATGACGATGATATGTCGGCCATTTTTTTCCGTGAGTTAGAAATACCAACTCCGGCATACAATTTGGGCATCGGCTCTGGTAGGCACGGTACCCAGACCGGCCAAATGCTTGCCGGGATTGAGGACATACTTCTCAAGGAAAAGCCTGATTGGGTATTAATTTATGGCGATACAAATTCTACATTAGCCGGCGCCCTTGCGGCCTCTAAACTGAACATTCCTATTGCCCACGTAGAGGCCGGCTTGCGAAGTTTCAATCGTCGCATGCCGGAAGAAATAAATCGCGTTATGACTGATCATCTTTCGACGCTGCTTTTCTGCCCCAGCCAGACCGCCGTGGATAATCTCCGGGCCGAAGGTATCCCTCCTGACGGCTTATGCCTGGCACCTTACGAGAGCTTTGCCAAACCCTGCCCAACCGGCAATGCCGTCATACCGGCGAAGGCCGGTATCCAGTGTTATCAAGTGCTTTGGGGATTCCGGGTCAAGCCCGGAATGACTGGAGGAGGTATTATGCAAAGGTCTCCTTACTCCTCACGCCTTACACCTCACGTTTTTATTGTAGGCGATGTAATGGCAGATGCTTTCCAATTTGCAGCGGCCAAATTATCTCAAAAATCGGATGTCCTGCAGCGTCTTAAAATCGAAGAGAAGCGTTATTACCTCGCCACAATTCACAGAGCTGAAAACACAGATGATCAGCAGCGGCTCTACAACATCATGAATGCTTTTTCTAAAATTGCAGAGAAAGAAATTGTTATATTGCCGCTCCATCCGCGGACAAAGAAACTCCTGGGTAACAAAATCAGTATGTTCAACCCTGCATTAAGAATCATCGATCCGGTGGGCTATTTTGATATTGTAGCACTTCAAAAGTCAGCATTAATGATTCTCACTGATTCCGGCGGCATGCAGAAAGAAGCCTATTGGTCTCAAGTACCATGCATTACCTTGCGTGACGAGACGGAGTGGGTGGAAACGATAGAAACCGGGTGGAATGTTCTGGCAGGTGCCGATTATGACCGTATTATTCAGGCTGTTGGCACAATTAAACCGCAGATGGAACAGCCGCCATTATATGGTGACGGCCATGCAGCGGAAAAAATCATAGAAGCGTTAGGCGTCAGGAGTTAGGCGTGAAGAGAGCGCACCATGATCTAAAGGTCTGGCAGGAATCAATGTCCCTGGTGAAAATGATATATGAAATTTCAAAAAAATTTCCTGCAGAAGAAACGTATGGCCTTAAAAGTCAAATTCGCCGAGCCGCCGTTTCCATACCCAGTAATATAGCTGAAGGTGCTGCACGCAATGGTTATAAAGAATTTCTTCAATATCTCAATATTAGCCGTGGTTCTTTAAGTGAAGTAGAAACCCAACTGCTAATTGCAAAAAATCTGGGATACATCGAAAATCCAGACCATATTCTGGAACAAATAGACAAAGTATTCGGCCTCCTCGGCGGATTAATAAACTCACTAAGGAAAAACTCATGACACCTGACACCTTACGCCTAACTCCTAACTCTTCCGCCCCTGACTCCTCACTCCTCACCCCTCACCCCGCAATAGCGGTAATCGGCGCGGGCTACTGGGGTAAAAACCTGGTCCGAAATTTCTACCAATTGGGTGTTCTCAAAACCATCTGCGATGGTACACAATCCGTGCGCGCGGAAATGCACAAGACCTACCCTGATGTCGAAAGCACGAATAATCTTAGTGATGTTTTGCAAGATGAAGAAATTACAGGAGTTGTCATTGCTGCGCCGGCGGCTCTTCATTATGATTTTGCTGAAAAAGCCCTGCAAGCAGGCAAACACGTCTTTGTTGAAAAACCTCTCTCGCTCACGCAGGCGGACGGCGAAAAGCTGGTGAGCCTTGCCGCTCAAAAACAAAAAACCCTTTTCGTCGGCCATATTCTTAATTATCATGCTGCCGTCGTCAGGCTTAAAGAGATGATTAAAGACGGCAAAATTGGAAGGCTTCAATATATTTATTCCCGCCGCCTGAGTTTGGGAAAAATCCGTCGGGAAGAAAACATCCTCTGGTCCTTTGCGCCTCATGATATTTCGATTATTCTGAGCTTAACCGGTGAAGAACCCTGTTATGTCGATTCCGTCGGCCACAATTTTCTCCATGCGCGCATTGCCGATGTGACCGTAACCAATCTAAAATTCCCTTCAGGCATCGGCGCGCACATCTTTGTGAGCTGGTTGAATCCTTATAAAGAACAGAAACTGGTGATCGTAGGCAGTAGTGGCATGCTTGTCTTTGACGACACCGAGCCAGTTGAAAGAAAGCTGATACACTATCCCCACACCATCAACTGGCAAAATGGTCTGCCCGTACCAAATAAGGCCGAAAGCATACCAATTGATATCAGCGACATCTGGGAAGAACCCCTCAAAGCCGAATGCAAAGCCTTCCTATCAGCCATCAAAACCAATACAAAACCCCTAACCTCCGGCGAAGAAGGCCTGAGGGTTCTAAAAGTACTGGAACAAAGCCAGCAATCCCTCGAACAAAAAGAACTACCTTCTGTCGCATCCATTTCACCCTCTGTCATACCCATTTCAATTTCACCTTCTGTCATACCGGCGAAGGCCGGTATCCAGGACTCTGACCAGATGTCCAAAAAATATCCCGGCGTTTTCGCACATCCCACCGCCACCGTCGATGACAAAGTCCAAATCGGTTCCGGGACGAAAATCTGGCACTTCTCCCACATCCTCTCCGGTTCCCAAATCGGTGAAAACTGCAACATCGGCCAGAACGTCGTCATCGGCCCCGATGCCAAAATAGGCAACAAATGCAAAATCCAAAACAACGTCAGCGTTTATAAAGGTGTCATCCTCGAAGATGGTGTCTTCTGCGGCCCATCGATGGTTTTTACCAACATCATCAACCCAAGAGCGGAAATCGGCAAAATGGATCAGGTGCGACCAACACTGATAAAAAAAGGAGCAACCCTTGGCGCCAACTGCACAATCATCTGCGGCCACACCATCGGGAGTTACGCCTTCATCGGCGCAGGCGCTGTGGTCACCAAAGACATTCCCGACCACGCCCTCATGACCGGCAACCCGGCCCGCCAAAGCGGGTGGATGTGCAAATGCGGGGAAAAGCTGAACGATGACCTTCAATGCCCTGTATGCAAGCTAAAATATAAAAAAACAGAAGACGGTTCTATTTTTCATTAACCCCGCTAAAACCAGCGCAGCTGAAGCCACGCACCACAACAATCATTTCTCCTAACACAGAGACCTTTGAAAAATGTCATTTCGAGGAACGTAAGTAGGGATCGGTCCCCGACCGATCCGCAAAACATTCGGTCGAAATGACAAAAATGGCGGTTTTTCAAAGCTCTCAACGTTGAGAAGGCCTCCGGAATCAAGATTCAAGTCAGCCGCTATGATCGGCATTCCCATGGCGTCTAAAGCATCTAAACTTCTTACTTTTGTGCTTAATGACTTAAATTCTTTACTCTTCAAAAATATTTTGGTAATTTAAAAGCATGAAAGTAATGAAGGAGGTTAATAATGAATACCCTAAAACAGGCAGCATTAACGGCGATTGCACAACTTCCGGAAACAAGCGACATAGACACAATGATGTACAATCTCTATGTAATAGATAAGGTTAGAAAAGGCAGAGAGGCAGTTGAAAAAGGTGAGACCATATCCGCAGAAGATCTGAAGCGGGAAATTGAATCATGGTAATTTGGGCAAAGCCTGCAAAGATCGATTTGAAAGCGATTCACGATTTCATCTCATCCGACTCCAAATATTATGCAAAAAAAGTAGTCCAGGATATCATTGATAGAACAAACATCATCCAAACATATCCTCTGATCGGAAGAAAGGTACCGGAAATAGGTGATGAAAATGTTCGGGAAATCTTTGTTTATTCATACCGGATTCTATACGAGATCAAATCAAAAAAAATATACATTATCGGAATTATTCACGGCAGACGAGACTTTTTCGCTACCCATGTTTACAAACATAAAGAAGAATAACTTTAAGCGCTGTAGGACGCGTTCGGGGAACGCGTCCTACAATATGAGCAACACGTAGGGATTGTTCCCCGAACAATCCGCAACACAGCAAAACGAATCGGCGGCTCCCCTAACCCGTCTGGGCTTGCCAAGCAATATTAACAATAACATCAATATATTGTCGCACTTCTGGGGTTGATTAACCAGGGGACAATTTGAGGGAAATTTATCAGCAAAAATAAATGACAACGTGAGTTGTGCACCTATGAAAAAGCGTTTTGTCAATAGAAATCTCGAGACTGTAAAATAATCTGTGTAAATGGAATTTTTTTCATACTGCCGTCAAATTGAAACGGTCCTCATACATAACAGCCAGCTGGGAGCCGGTTTTTCGTTACCTTTCGGAGCTGCCGGTGAAGACCCTCCAGAGCGTTTGTTGTATAACTGATTTTCCGAATGTGTTCAGGGTATTTGAAAAAGGTGGCTACATGGGTCCAGTGGTTTTTCCACGGGTTCACCGCCAGAGGATATTTCTGGCCCCACTTGGCCATCAGCTTATCCAACTCATAAGCAGCCTTGTCTTCGCTGGGCGCTTTATAGTCTGAGAGCTTTAATAACCGCCATTTTTGTCATTTCGACCGAAGGGAGAAATCTTTAACAAACTGCCATCATTAGGATTTCTCGTCGCTTGCGCTCCTCGAAATGACATTTTTCAAAGCTCTCACTCTGAGATGCATCATGCAGGTAATTTTCATTGACATTGTCATATTTCAAGCGCATTATCTGTCTCCAGAGGACAT
>CAYWRV010000090.1:0-7874 GCA_964460865.1 uncultured Smithella sp.
GGCGGCGTCTTACCGTGATGGCAACAGGGTTCCAATGTTACGTAAAGAGTTGAATCCCTGACACTTTGTGCGGCATCGGCAATTGCATTGACTTCGGCATGGCTTTCGCCGCAGCATCTGTGCCAGCCCCGGCCGATGACTTTTCCTTTTTTAACAACCAAAGCTCCCACCATCGGGTTGGGACTCGCCCAGCCCCTTCCGCGTGCGGCCAGTGTCAGGGCAATTTTCATAAAATATTCGTCTGTCATGACGGTTTATTAACGCAAGGACGCAGCCAATGCAAAGTAAATTATTTCATGAGATATTTCCGGTTGAAAAAGCTGCATGGAGAATTTTTGCCTGCCGGAAAGGGGTTTTTTAAGTGACGGTAATCACATTATTTTTATTGACTTTTGACGAGAAACTTGTACAATTGCGTCTAAGCTTGAAAAAGGCAAATCGCCTGAGAAGACGAGACGCAAAGCCACCGGCCTGAAGAAATAGAGGCAGCGGGGTTGCCGGGTGCATGACAGACATACTCCGGTATATTCCCAAATATAGATATTATAAAGAGGTTCAGGAAAGCTAAAGGTAATGACCACGATTTTTAACATCTTTTCTTTTGTTTTCGGCGCGGCTGTCGGCAGTTTTCTCAATGTCTGCATCTACCGCCTGCCGGAGGGTGAATCTATCGTCCGGCCTCTTTCCCGCTGCCCTCATTGCCGGCATCCAATTCGTTTTTATGACAATATCCCGCTGGTGAGTTTTTTATTGCTGGGCGCAAAGTGCCGCGACTGTGGAGGGAAAATATCCTGGCGCTATCCACTGGTTGAACTGATCAGCGCTATTTTTTCGCTTCTGCTTTTTATTAAATTCGGCGCCACCTTGAATTTCCTGATTTTTTTCATTTTCACGGCGATTCTGATCGTTATTACCTTCATTGACCTCGACCATCAGATCATCCCGGATGTTTTGACCCTGCCCGGAATTGTGCTTTTTACAGCGGCCGCCATTTTCATTGTCGGCGTGCCGTGGCTTGAGGCCCTCATCGGCCTTGTTGCGGGCGGCGGCGTTCTCTTTTTAATCGGTCTGGTCTATAAATTGCTCAAAAAAGTGGAAGGCATGGGCGGGGGCGATGTCAAGCTGCTGGCCATGATCGGCGGTTTTTTCGGCTGGAAATCACTGATTTTTGTGCTTCTTTTCAGCTCGCTTACCGGCGCGGTTGCGGGTGTCACAGCCATGATTGTTCATAAAAAAGACCTGAAATATGCCGTGCCTTTCGGCCCTTTTTTGTCGGCGGGAGCGGTTGCTTATATTTTCCTGAGAGATTTAGTGTCGCAGTGGTTGTTGATGACCGGCCTGTAAATTCGTATTTAATTTGCAGTAACGTGTGGCCGCCGGTGCGGGTTTGACAAAAATTGTTATATATGCATGATTATGCAAAGTTTATATACAAATGACGAACAGAAAAAACTTGGAAGATCCGGGGCTTGCTCGGGGAAATTCCGGTAAATATTCAAGAGGCGCTTTATGAACCCAAATTCCTCCAGGGGATTGACGCTTGTGGAATTGCTTATTGTTATCGCAATTATCGGTATTATCGCCGCGATTTCATCGTTTGGCTGGCAGAGATATGTAAGAAACACAAATCTGCGAACAGCCGCTAGAGAACTGGTATCCGATTTCGCCTTGATGAAAGCCAAAGCCGCCTCCGCTTCCCAAACCGGCCAGGATACTACATACGACATTGTGTTTAATATTGCGGGAAATTCATATACCATGAGGGCCACATCGGCCGGCGAAACGGTAAGTTCCCAGACCAAATTAATCTCATCTTTTGGCCCCGGAGTTAAACTCGAATCAATATCTTTGGGTGGTGGGGGTAATACGATCACATTTGAGGCGAGGGGGACATTGAACCCGACTATGGGAAATCTGGTTTTGAAAAACGACCTTTCGAAAGCCGCAGCCAAAATTACATTCAATATGACAGGTAAAACCCATGTTAAATTTGAATTTTAAAAGTTGTGACCTTATTAAAAAAACAGGAACCAGCGGCATGGGGCTGGTGGAAGTAATCATCGCCGTCTTCCTGACGACCGTCGGTATACTTGCCTTGCTGACGCTACAGCCAACCGCGCGAAGTACAACCCTGCATGCCGATTATGTTGGCCGTGCCGCAGGTATTTTACACAAAACAATGGAAGATAATGAAAACTGGATCATCAACCCCTGCAACAGCGTAACCCTGGGCGACCAGGACGGCGAGGGGATAACGGTATATACCAGCGGCGAAAATGCACGCCTGCGAGGGGACATCGGCTACATGGTAAAGACGAACATCGTTCAGGATGGAGGCAATGTTCACGGTTTTGTCGTGACCGTCACGGTAACATGGAGGGGTACAGCAGGGCAAAATGCCAGGAGCATCTCGGAGAGTGTTACGGTTGCCCGTCAGGAGTTTGCAAGATTTCCCACGGGATGCCCAAACGGTGTGGTAAACTAGTATGAAAAAACAAAACGGATTTACATTGGTGGAGTTGCTGGTAGCCCTTCTTGTGGGCGGGATCCTGATGGCCGCCATTTATGGGGTAATCAACACTGCACAGCGTTCATCGACGGGAACGGAACGCCGGGTCATCGCCCAGCAGGACGCGCGTGTGGCTCTGGAATTGATGGCGATGGAAATAAGGATGGCTTCTCTAAACCCCACATCAGCAGCAAGTATCTGGATTAGCCCCGCGGACTGTAGTACTGCCTCTGGAAATCAGCATGCCCGCGGTATTCAGGAAGCGACAGCAAGTTCGATAGCCATTGAAATGGATCTGACCGGCTCAGGTATCCCTGAATTTCCGGCTGATGGTGAGATTAATGATCCCAATGAAATCATTCGTTATGCTTATAATGCTGCGAACAAGTATATCACCAGATCCACTAACTGCGGCGGGAATCAGCCGTTTCTGGGAGCGACCAACGCCGCGGCTGATGCCAAAACCGTTCTTGTGGTAAATGGTGATGACGATGTCAAGATCCCCTTGTTCAGATACTATGACGGCTCCGGTAATGAGCTTGCCTCGCCGGTGGCTAACCCCGAGGACATCAGGCTCATCGAAATCACACTGGTAGCTGACATGCAGCATGCTGACATAGGTACAGGCCAGAAACGCCGGGTGATTTATTCCACAAGCGTCATTCCCAGAAATCATTTTTCCACGCTCACATATTGACCGGGGGTGAAATGGACAGGAAAAATAAAATGAAACATTTAAATGAAAATGGTTTTGCCCTCCTGGCCGCGATCATTGCCTGTTTGATTCTTTTGGCCGTCGGGGCGCTGGCAATCAATTTATCCACTGCCGACCGGCGCGCCGGCGCTGTGGTGGTGGGCGACAAAAAAGCTTTTGCCGCCGCCGAAAGCGGTGTGCACCGCCTCGTGCAGGATTTTGACCCTGTGCCTGCCACCTGGACCACCGCCAACAGCTATACGCAAAACTGCACCTCAACCATACCATCTTATGTCTGGCAAACAATTGCCTCCGGCATCGATGATCGCACACGCTTCGCCTTTTGCCGTCCGGTGGTGAGTAATATGCCGCCCCTCGTGCCGCCCGGCTACAGTATCGGCGGCGGTGCATCGTATGGGATTTTGCGCTATGACACAACGGTTGTCGGCCAGAGTACCAGCTATAAATCAATGAACAAAGTAGATATCGGCATCGGTTTCGGTCCAGTGCCGATGTCCCCTTGAGGAGGTAAGGGACATGTTTAAAAAAATATATTTAATGATCATTTTATCCGTTCTGCTTTGCTCTGCAGGAGTGCATGCGGCGGATGAAGACCTCTGGACAATCACCAACCCTCCTGACGTTTTGATTGTGCTGGACTTGTCCGGAAGTATGACTCGAAATCCTCCTGGTAACAACACATATATATATGGATCTGAAAGTTGTTCACCTGATACGGTTAACTGCGTTCATGCTTCTTATTGCCGGAATGGTTATTGTGATAGACAGCGTCCAAATTGTAATTATAATTGCAGTAGGATAGCAATAGCCAAAAGAGCGGTTTTTTCCATTTTAAACGATCACAACGATGACGGTCTCAACCAGATTAACGACGCTGATGTAACCAGTTTGGGTGTCCGAATTGGTTTGATGAAATTCTATGGTTGTTTAAAAGGCACCCCGACCGATTATACCAGGTCGAATAGCTGTATTAAACTGGCCTGGCCGATTTCTGCTAGTGCCGCAGTCCATGATCCGACCCCTTACGCCAATATTTTCTGTAATGAAAGTGTTTGTGAGACTCCCCATATTGATGGCACAGGCACATGTGGTAGTCTTAAAACACAATCCCCCACAAGCCCTACATATGAATGTGTTGTCGGCCTTCAGGCCTCTGGTGGTACGCCATTGCAGGGTTCACTTGAACAGGCCCTTCGCTACCTCAATACTCACAAATCAACGGACCCGGCCAGAGAGTGCCGTCTGAAATCTGTCATATTTATCACGGACGGCGAGGATACACTGGCCTGCAATGGAAACGCCAGTGATTCAGGGCCGGCTCAAAGGCGTGCATCTGTCCATCAGGCTAAAGTCCTGAAAGACGCGGGCTATGATGTCTGGGTCATCGGTTTTGGAGGAGATATGCCCCAGACACTTAAAAATACCCTGAACTGGATGGCATATCACGGCGGTACGAGAAACAAGAATGCGGCTCAAGAGGGCAATCCTGCGGCAGTTGCTGTTTCAAATACACCTTGTAACCGTGGCACAGATCCGGGGCCTAATTATCTATCGGGATATGCTTTTATGGCTACTAATCCCGATGAGCTTTCTAGTGCCATCCGCTCGGCAATAACGTCGATTCTGTCAGGCAATTATTCTTTCTCATCACAGGCAGCCGTGGCGGCTGCCCGCGTGCAGGAGGAGAATTTCCTTTATGAAGCCTCCTTCGAACCAAGAAACAATGCCGGTGCTAATAAAGAGCCTTTCTGGCCCGGGCACTTAAAAAAATATCGTCTTACGAACACTGGCGCACTGATTACACCTGTCTGCTGGGACGCAGGAGAAAAACTGGCGGCCCAGTCCAGCCGCTATATGTGGACGTTCAAGGGTGGTAGCATGACTTCTTATGCAACAACAGCGATCACTGATGTCGATCTTAATGTTGGGCCTCTGTCCACCTCCAATTGCGGCAATAGATGCAAGGAAATTATAGGGTTTTACCGTGGCGAGTCTGCGTACAATATCGAAGAGAACAACTGGAAACTGGGTGACCTGTTTCATACCAATCCGGTCCTTGTAAAAACCCCGGCGGATTTTTTCTATGATCCACGCCAGTGTGGTGCAACATCTTTTGCCGAGTTCCGCAATGACAATATCCGTACCGCCGTCAATGGAAGACAGTTGGTTCTTGTCGGCGCTAATGATGGCCAGTTGCACGCTTTCCTCACCGGCACCAGCGCCCAGGACTGCTCTTCCGGAGGCGAGGAGGTCTGGAGCTTTATCCCACCAAATTTGCTCGAAAAGATGGGGCCGATCGCCCACAACAGTCACGCCGATCGCTCAGCACTTGCCTCGCATCAACTTTTTGTTGACGGGCCGCTGCAGGTGGCTGATGTTTGGCTCCCGGGTTCTGCTGCTACGGGAACAACGAAACAGAAAAGCGAGTGGAAGACAATCGCCGTGATGGCACTTGGAGGAGGTGGAGGAGAATTCCTCTGGAGCGCCTGTTCCAGCTGCCATTGCCCCTATTCGCCATCCAATCCATCAGCTGTCCGCTATAGTGGGACTTTCTCTGCCGCTACGCCTTATTACTGCGGCTATTATGCTCTGGATGTGACCGATAGTGTAACCACACATCAGCCCACCATGTTGTGGAATTTAAAACCTGGTTCTGCCCTTGCTCCCTATATAGGGCAGCCGTGGAGTAAAATGCAGATCGGCCGCATCAAAATTGCTGGCAATGAAAGATGGGTAGGCTTCATCGGGGGCGGCTTTGCCGGCTCCGGCCATGCAGGTAAAGGGTTTTTTGTGGTGGACCTCAAAGATGGTACCATCATATGGAGCTATACTCGTGCCCAAAACGCCGAAATGGATTTTCCTGCACCTGCCGCTCCGACCGCGCTTGACACAGACAATGACGGTTTTGCAGATACAGTTTATATGGGAGACATGGGCGGCAATATGTGGCGTTTCCGCCTGTGCCCCTCGGACAGCACCGGCTGCGGCGCTGCAAGCTATCCTAGTGGCTGCACCGAGGCAAACTGGACGGCAAGCCTTCTTTTCCGTTCCTCTGACGCAGAGAGGGGGGCGGCACTGGGTATAAATACCTCCAAGCAAATATTTACAAAGGCGGTCGTTGCAATGGATCCAGACAAGTATCTCTGGGTTTATTGGGGTACAGGTGAAAACAACGACCCGATCACAAGACCGGCCGATACCAACGATACAAAAAACAGACTTTATGCCGTGAAGGAAAATAAAACTTTCACCGGAACCTATACGACGGCAAACTTAAAAAATATCACCTCCGGTGTCTATTGTTACTCGGCAAAGACGGAAGGCTGCACGATTGCTGATTCACAAAACGGCTGGTATATAAATCTATCTACCAATCCTCTGACGATATCAGGCCCCGGAGGGCACACAATCAATAATCCTGTCGGTGAGAAGATGATTTCAGACCCGGCTCTTTTTGGCGGAATGCTCATGTTCCCCACCTACCTGCCTCAACAGGGAGAGGACACGGCCTGCGGCCAGGCCGGTCACTCCTTTTTGTATAAACTGGATTACCTCACCGGTTCCGGAAAGGCAGACGAGGGACGCAGGACAGACTACATTGGTGTAGGCGTGGGTTCTTCAGTTCTTGTTTCCTACCGGCCCGGATTTGGTGCGGCCGACATTTATGCAACGGCCAGCGGCGGCGCCGGAACCAGTGCGCTAACACAACAACTCGGTGAGGCGCCTTCGACCTCAAGTATGACAAACATCCTCTACTGGAAGGACAGACGCCTGAAATAAAAACAGGTTTCAGACTCCGCTGACGATACTGCTTGCCATGACAAGCGGCTGGTGATAAAAGCCGCTTGTCATTTTTTTATTAAAGGGGTAGCGCTTTTGGCATGAAAAAGAAAATTGCCGGACTTATTGAGAAATCTATTTCCGCCTGTGTTGCGGCCGGGCTCTGGGCGGATGATGGCCTGTCTTTCGTGGAGGTGGAAACGCCGGCGAACGAGTTACACGGTGACTTTTCCTCCAATGCGGCGATGGTGCTGGCCTCACGAGTGAAACAAAATCCGCGCTCGATCGCAGGGGCTATCCGGGACCATCTGGATGACCCGGAAGGCATATTGGAAAAAACTGAGATCGCCGGCCCCGGTTTTTTGAATTTTTTCATAAAAGATGCATTGTGGCAAAAAAATATAAAAGAAGTTTTAGAGGCTAAAGACAACTACGGCAGGAGCAATCTGGGAGGCGGGAAAAAAGTTCAGGTGGAATTTGTAAGCGCCAATCCCACAGGGCCTTTGCACATCGGGCACGCGCGAGGCGCGGTAGTGGGGGATGTGCTCGCCAATCTGCTTTCGGCCGCGGGCTATCAGGTGTCGCGTGAATATTATATAAATGACGCGGGCAGCCAGATGGACAATCTTGGAAAATCAGTTCTGTACCGCTATCGGGAAGTGTTCGGAGAAAAGACGGATTTTCCTGAAAACTGCTATCAAGGCGGGTATATCAGGGATATCGCAAAAGAGATTGCCCTGCTCGAAGGAGATATTTATCTGGAGAAAACCCCCGAAGAGGCGATTGCCTATTTCAACTCCGTCGCGGCGGAGGTGATTCTCGAGGGCATCAGAAAAGATCTGCGTGATTTCGGTGTTACGTTTGACACTT
>CAYWRV010000091.1:0-7790 GCA_964460865.1 uncultured Smithella sp.
GTTGGCGTCGATATCGAAGGTGACTTCGATCTGCGGCACGCCGCGGGGCGCGGGGGGAATACCCACCAGTTCAAAGCGGCCCAGTGTACGGTTGTCCGTCGCCATCTGGCGCTCGCCCTGCAGGACGTGAATGCTCACCGCCGGCTGGTTGTCCGCCGCCGTCGAAAAAATCTGGCTCTTCTTGCTGGGAATGGTCGTGTTTTTCTCGATGAGGCGCGTCATCACTCCACCGAGTGTCTCGATACCCAGAGAAAGCGGTGTCACGTCCAGAAGCAGAACGTCTTTGACGTCGCCGGCCAGCACGCCGCCCTGAATCGCCGCGCCGATCGCCACAACTTCGTCGGGGTTCACGCCGCGATGAGGCTCTTTACCGAAAATATCCTTCACCTTCTGTTGCACGCGCGGCATACGGGTCATCCCGCCGACCAAAATGACTTCGTCGATTTCCTTAGCAGACATGCCCGCGTCCTTGAGCGCCGTCAGGCAGGGACCGGCCACCCGGTCGATGAGCTCTTCCACAAGAGATTCGAGCTTGGCGCGGGAAAGCTTGATGTTCATGTGCTTGGGACCGGATGCATCCGCCGTAATGAACGGAAGATTGATGTCCGTTTCCATGGTGGTGGAAAGCTCCATCTTCGCTTTTTCCGCCGCCTCTTTGAGGCGCTGCAGGGCCATCTTGTCGGTGCGCAGATCGATGCCCTGATCCTTTTTGAATTCCGCTACCAGATAATCCATCACGCGCTGGTCGAAATCCTCGCCGCCCAGGTGCGTGTCGCCGTTGGTCGATTTCACTTCAAACACGCCGTCGCCCAGCTCCAGAATGGAAATGTCGAATGTTCCTCCGCCCAGGTCGAACACGGCGATTTTTTCGTCTTTCTTTTTGTCCAGACCGTAGGCGAGCGCCGCCGCGGTCGGCTCATTGATGATGCGCAAAACATTGAGACCCGCGATGCGGCCCGCGTCTTTGGTGGCCTGGCGCTGCGAGTCGTTGAAGTAGGCAGGCACGGTAATGACCGCGTCTTTCACTTTTTCTCCCAGATAGTCCTCGGCTGTTTGTTTCATCTTGGTAAGAATCATTGCCGAGATCTCCGCCGGCGAATAATTCTTGCCGCGCACCGTTACCTGTGCGTCGCCGTTGGCCGCTTCCGTGATTTTATAGGGGCTGATCTTGACGTCGTACTGAACTTCCTTAGAATTATATTTGCGCCCGATCATCCTTTTAACGGCGTAAACCGTGTTTTCCGAATTGGTGATTGCCTGACGTCTGGCGACCTGCCCGACCAGGCGCTCGCCGCTTTCCGTGATCGCGATGACCGAAGGCGTAGTGCGGTTGCCTTCCTGATTGGCGATGACGATGGGGTCGCCGCCTTCCATAATTGATACGCACGAATTAGTCGTACCCAGATCGATTCCGATAATTTTAGCCATGTTTATTCCTCCTTAGTCGCCCTTCTCCTCATTGAATATCGCTTTTGTTATTATTTTTGTCGTCCCTCTTGCATACGCAGACGCGTGAGGGGCGGATCAATCTGCCGTTGAGCAGATAACCTTTTTCCATTTCGCTGACAATCTGGTTGTCGCGATGCTGTGCGCTGTCGAGCAGCATCAACGCCTCGTGGAGATTGGGATCGAAATCCTCTCCCATGCTTTCGATGCGCTCGACGCCGTGCTTTTGCAGGCAGCACAGGAGCTGATCCTGCATCAGTGCGATGCCGTCGATAAACGTCTTGGCATCGGAGGTGTCCGCATGCTCCAGCGCCCTGTCCATCGAATCCAGAAACGGCAGGATGTCTTTTATGATCTCCTCCTTGCCGTATTTGATTGTCTCGGCTTTTTCGCGGATTGTCCTTTTCCTGAGATTGTCCATCTCGGCCATCGCCCGCAGATAGAGGTCATAGTTTTCTTTGGCTTCCGCCTCTTTGGCCTCGAGCTGTTCTTTCAGCCGGGTCACATCATTATTATCTTCCATGTCCGTGGCCATCTCGCCGCTGGCGTCGTTTTCGGGCGTAACAACCTTAATTTTCTTTTCCGTCTGTTCTTTTTTCACTTTCACTTTAACACCTGTCGCGTTCATTTTAAGTCCGGCTTCTGAAAAAGTTTAATATCGACCATTTCACAGATAGCGTGACAGATCGTGATATGTGTTTCCTGAATGCGTGCCGTAGAGCCGGCGGCAACATTCAGGGCTAAATCCGCCGTCCGGGCGATCTCTCCCCCGTCTTTGCCGGTCAGCGCCAGCGTGGCCAGGCCTATTTTTCTGGCCATTTCCAACGCTTTTAAGACGTTGGGCGAATTACCGCTGGTGCTGATTCCCCAGGCCACATCGCCTGGCTGCCCCAGGGCGCGGATCTGCTTGGCGAATATTTCCGAAAAGTCATAGTCATTGCCTATACTAGTAATAATTGAGGAGTCAGTAGTCAAGGCGATGGCAGGCAGCGGCGGCCTTTCAATGACAAAACGGTTCACAAATTCCGCCGCGATGTGCTGGGCGTCGGCAGCCGAGCCGCCATTGCCGAAAATCATGATCTTGTTTCCGGCTTTGAGCGCCGCGATGAGCATCTCCACTGCGGCAGCGAGCTTTCCCAGATGATCATTGATGAAAGCCTCCTTTACATAGCAGCTTTCTTTAAATATTTTGACGAGGTGATCTTGCATGGGAATATGTCATCATTTTCTTTCGGCGATCTGACGCAAAGCGCCGCTAATATATGGACGCCCGGTGGGGGTGTCAAGGGCAGCGGGTTGTTTTTAATCATCATTTAGCCTCAGGCGTTCATTTCGGACGTCACTTGACAATAAAAATTTCGTTCATATATTGCGGTTGAAGAAAAAAATCAAATAAAGTAGCCACTTACAAGTTTAAAACGTAAAAAAGGAGGTAATTTTATGATCAATCACGGCTTATGGAGAGTGAGAAGATTTTCCGATATGGTGCCAGAAATACTTAATCTGCAAAGAGAGGTGAACCGTCTTTTTTCAGATGCGGGGCACAAAACACCACCACAATACCCGGCAGTCAATATCTGGGAGAAAGACGGGGCGGCAGTGGTTTCGGCCGAACTTCCCGGTATCGACCCCGAAAAGCTGGATATCACAGTAACGGGCGAGAACCTGACCATTGCGGGAAGCGCTCCTGTGGAGAGTCTGGCAGAGGGGGAAACCTATCTGAGGCAGGAGAGAGGGGCCGGTTCATTTCAGAGGACCATCGTCCTGCCGTTTCAGGTGGACGCGCAGGCGGTCGTGGCCAGTTACGACAAGGGCATTTTGTTTGTGACCCTCCCCAGGGCGACCGACGACCTGCCGAAAAAGATCAAAATCGGATAAGAAAACGAACGAAAGGAGGCTTCCTTCCATGATGGAAAAAGACTTGCAGAAAACCGAAAACGTGGCGGCGGCGGAGAGGATCCGCAATGTGAAAACATTCGTCCCGCGTGTGGATATTTACGAGACAAAAAATTCATTGGTTTTAGTGGCGGATATGCCGGGCGTCGATGAAACAACGGTTGATGTGGAACTGGAAAAAAATGTGCTCACTATTGCGGGCCGGGTAGATGCCGAAAAGCCCGCTGGCGGAATGATGTATTCCGAATATGAAACGGGTGATTACGAAAGAGCATTTACACTGTCTGATGAGATCGACCGTGATAAAATCGCCGCCACGGTAAAAAATGGAGTGTTACGGCTGGAGTTGCCGAAAGCGGAAAAGGCGAAGCCTAAAAAAATAGCGATAACAGCCGCAAAGTAGCGTCAATCAGGTAAAACAACTGCCCCGACCGCTCAAGCGGGGCATAACCGCAAAATTTCAGGAGGTAAAGATGATGAGATTAAGAAATTTATTGCCTGCCCTGCAAAGGCCGGCTGCCGCCGATCCGGATCATCCCTTCTATTCATTACAGCGGCAGATGAACACTTTGTTTGATGACTTCTTCTCCGGGTTTGATGTCGCGCCCCGCGCCTTTGCCGGCAAGGGTTTCGGCTCATTCTCGCCGTCTGTCGATGTCAAGGAAAGCGACGCGGAGTTCACGATTCGCGCGGAACTTCCCGGCGTTGAGGAAAAGGATATCGAGGTGACCGTAACGAGCGATTCGGTGACCATCAAAGGCGAGAAGAACGAGGAGAAGGAAAATAAAGGCGAGAGCTATTACTACATGGAGCGCTCCTACGGAAGCTTTAACCGTGTGATTCCGCTCGGTGTGGAAACAAATGCGGACAAGGCCCAGGCGAGCTTCAAAAATGGTGTTCTCAACATCACCATTCCCAAAAGCCAGGCCGCAAAAGCAAAAGGAACGAAAGTTCCGATCAAAACTCAATAAGAGCAATTACGCCTCAAGGGCGTTTCAACCGTCCCCCGCCACCGGCGGGGGACACTTTTTACCAAACAACATCAACTGCAATATAGGAACTAAATGGTTTAGCACCGTTCGTGGTGAGCCTGTCGAACCATGAACGGACACCTAGTACAATGAACCATGAGCTTTACCCCCGTTCATGCTGAGCTTTTACTGCCGTTCATGGTGAGCCTGTCGAACCAGAACGGCATTTCATCAAAACTCCACTCATCCCCTTCGACAGGCTCAGGGCAGGCTTCGACAGGCCCCTCTCACACCTCTACAAGCTCAGTGCGAGCGGGGTTTTTTAATACGTTGCCGTTCGCCGCGAACTATTGGCTATCTCCCATCCACCAGCCACCAGTCATCTAACCCGCCAACCCTCTAATCCTCTAAACTTCTAATCATCTAATCCTCCACCCCCGGCCCGCTAAAGCAGGCCACCCCCGCCGCCCTTCGACAAGCTCAGGGTGAACGGGGGAAATTAGTGGTGCGCTTCGCGCTTTATTGCCGTTCCTGCTGAGCTTTTACTCCCGTTCGTGGTGAGCCTGTCGAACCATGAACGGACACCACCAACCATCCACCATCAACTACAGCCTGCCAGCTATCCCCACATACAGTCGGGTAATCCCAAAGGTAAGCGGGTATGTCTCGATCCGGCTGAGACCTGCCTCACCCATGTTTTTTACAAATTCGGCGGGTGGGGGGAAATTTTTGATGGAATCAGCCAGGTAGTAATAGGCGGCGGGATTTTTGGAAAACAATTTTGCCTGAATAGGCATCAGGTAATTCAGATAGGCCAGATACAGGGGGCGAAAAAGTCGCTTTTGCGAAAAGCTCATCTCCAGCACCATCACCTGCCCGCCACGCACGGCTACTCTGGCCATTTCTTTTAGCGCGCCCACCCGATCGGGAATGTTCCGGATACCGAAGGCAATGGCAACGACATCAAAACTTCGGTCATTGAATGGAAGCCTGAGCGCATCTCCCTCAAGAAAGGAAACCCTCGGCGAGAGTTTTGTCGCCTGTACCTTTTTTCTGGCCGCCACAACCATCTCAGGCACGAAGTCTATCCCGGTTACGGTTATGTCGGGGCACCGGCGCGCCGCGGCCAAAGACAGATCCCCCGTCCCGCAGGCGACATCCAGAAAACGGCGGGTACCGGCAAACTTCATTTTCTTGACAGCAAACTTTCGCCAGGCCACATCACGGCGAAAACTGAGCAGATGATTAAGGAAGTCATAGCGGCCGGTGATGGTGGAAAAAATTTCTTTTACCGCCGCAATACGCCGCTCATCGGAAATATTTTTCACCGGCGGATATCTTTCAGGAATTTGTCTGCTCATAAGCTCTCGACTTTCAGGTTTGACTGCCGCGATTTACCAGTCCGCCCGCTGAAATGCAATGGGGAAATGGGGGGGTGGATAGATAAATCTTCTTTGAGAACCGCTCGCACTGAGCTTGTCGAAGTGTGAGCGGAAGTTATGGGGTCATGACCGTTCATGCTTCGACAGGCTCAGCACGAACGGTCAGTAAAGAGTTCACCATGAACGGCAATAAAGCGCGAAGCGTAACCGCTGATCTCCCCCGCCGGCGGGGGTGGCCTGCTTTAGCGGGCCGGGGGTGGAGAGTTAGCAGATTAGATGATTAGAAGTTTAGAGGATTGGAGGAATGGTGAATAGCGATTAGCTCGTAGTTCGTGGCTAAGGGATAAAGGATAAAGGATGCTTCGACAAGCTCAGCATGAACGGTGGTAAAGCTCAGCACGAGCGGTCAGTAAAGAGTTCACCACGAACGGCAGTAAAAATCCTGCACGAACGGGTGACAAGGCGCATGGCTTGTGGGTCAGGGTTGGTCAGTGATGTCACACATTTGTCGGGAAGGATTTTTCGCTGTGGCCCAATGCCGAGTCCGCCGCCATCCCCAGCTCCTTGTCGTGGTTGTGGTTGAGGGCGAAAACGCGGAAGTGGCGCACACGCGCTGGGATGAAGCGGTAGATTTCGTCGAGCGGCTCGGGCGAGGTCCGTCCGTTAACAGGATTGAAGATGTTAATCCGCCGGGCTGTTTCGGCAATAGGATTGAGCGGGCGCGGGTCCTGCGTGGCCACATCGACACAGAACTTCAATTTTTTGAGCCTGCCGGGCAGGGCCTGTCTGATGAGCTCCTCATAGTTGGCTGCGTCCGGGAAATAGGTGCCTCGCTGCATCGAATCCACAGAGAGCTCCGCGGCAAAAGACATTTTCCACTTCAGTTTGCGGGTATAAATTTTCTGCCACTCTTTGGCCAGATATCGCTTCCGCGCATCTTTTGCCGAAAGCCAGCCCCTCACCTCGCTGAAGAGTGACCACTCGTCAAAGGCCAGATAGACGCCCAGATTTTCCAGAGGATTCCCAAGCGACATGAGCGATACTGTCTCGGCAAAAATTTCTTTCAAATGCAAATCAAGCGCGCGCGTCGTGCGGTGAAAATAAACATTGCTATATAAATTGAGCCTCGCGTTTAAAAACCTTCTTAGCGCCGAGATGCCGGACTGGTGCAGGGCAAGGCCTTCGGGAGTGAAAAAAGTGTAGTACATCAGTCGCTCCATGTCGATCATGTCGAGCGAAAAGCCGGTCATGTATGCGTCGCGCTGGACATAATCCAGATTGTCCACCGTATAGATGCCGGAAAAAAGCTGCCTGAGAAGTTCAAGCCACAGCGGCACGGCCGGCTGGCGGCCCGCGCCCGGCATTTTAATGAGGTAGGCGATATGGCCGGGGATGATTTTCTCGCCTGCGGCAAAAGGACCGGAGGGCCCGCGGCGGATGCGCACCAGAAGTGGCGCTAGTTTTTTAATAATGATTTCCGCACCAAGATCCTCATGGGTGAGACCCCACACGCCGAGATAGTGGTCGTCGAAAAAATGGCCGAAAGGCCCGTGCCCCACGTCATGGAGAAGTCCCGCCAGTCGGACAAGCTCCTCCACATAATTCAGTGAGGGAACATCGGGGCAGATGTTTTTTAAGCCCTGATAGAGGTGGCGGCCGAACACGCCGGCGACGTGCATCGTGCCGAGCGAGTGCTGAAAACGTGTGTGTTCCGCCGCCGGATATACCCAGCGTGCGCTCTGGAGCTGATAGATGCGCCTCAGGCGCTGCAGCCACGGAGAGTCGATAATGTCTTTTTCGGTTGTTTCAGCGGGATCCGTTCCGCGCGCCACGGTGAAGGATGCGTAGGAATGGATCGGGTCGGCAATGAGCGCCATACCATCGTAGATGTCATAAGAGGGAAAATTTTTTTTCATAAAAACTGAATACAACATTCGGGCTTAAATTTCAATGAGGCGGGAAAAAACGGGGGGGCAGGTTTAAAAAATTGCCCGGCAGGTAAACCTGCCGGGCAATGTAACGGGTCACTGACAGTGTTAAACCTTACGGTTTAGAAAGTGAGTGTCAGCTTGTTGATGACCAGAAAATCGTTTTT
>CAYWRV010000092.1:0-7781 GCA_964460865.1 uncultured Smithella sp.
GGTGGTATACTTTTCATTCCCAGAATTGGTATACTTTTATCTTCCCGTTGACAGCTTCTGAAAAAAGGCAAGATCACGGAAGAAATGGTCAGGATGCTCTCTGCTTGGAAACATTCCGGCTTCAACGTCTTCTGCGGCAACCGCATTTCACCAAAAGATGACGCGGCAATGGAGAATCTGGCGCGCTACATCATCCGCGCGTCGTTCTCGCAGGAGCGCATGCGGTATCTGGAACAGGAAGGCACGGTCGTCTATACGGCCAAAGACAAAAAGACAAGCAAGAGATTCCCGGCACTGGAATGGCTGGCATCAATGTGCTCACACATTCCCAACCGCGGCGAACAGATGGTGCGGTACTACGGCTATTACAGCAACGTCGCCCGGGGTAAACGGAAAGCAAAAGGCGCAGACGATATTATTCCCTGTATGACTGAACCGGATGGCGATGTGAAGGCATTAAGGAAAGGCTGGGCGCGGCTGATCCAGAAAATATATGAGGTGGACCCTTTAATCTGTCCTAAATGTAAAGGCGCCATGCGCATCATCAGCTTCATCGAAGATGCGCAAGTCATCCGGGAAATTCTCACGCATCTGGGTCTCTGGCTGATCCGATCAAGGCCGCCGCCCAAAATCCATGATCCGCCAAACATCGCATACGCCCCTTCTGATTATCTCGCTCATGCTCCACATCCGCAAACCGACTGTTACGCCGATCCTGAACACTCTTGGGATGATTACATCTACCCTGAAGGGCACAAGCAATCCTGACGTCCTGACGAACACAGAAACAGGATGTGACGCAGTCGTGCGCCTGAATTCCGGACTAAAGGGTCTTGTCCGGCATCTTTACAGGATAAAATCATAAAAGGATGATGTGAGTAATGCAGCGCCGATCCGGTCAGCTCATCCATCTCCTATATCTTGTGGTCAAAATCTTCTTGACATACAAGAAACCGCTAAATATACTTCACACCACAAAAAGGAAGTTCTTATCAATTTCCCTTGCCATGTGTTAACTCAGCACATTCCAGGCGCACGCGACCATCGGTTCGTAGCCTTTTTCCTGCATAATCATGTCCAGATGCACCAGACTGATTGCGGAAATATCCATGTCTCGCGCATGCAGACGGCCTGCGCGGTAAAGCGTCACCAGATACTTCTTGCACTTGTCACATACAAAAGCGGATTCCTGTGTTTTATTCTCGACGTAAAAATAATCCATCTCCTGCTGGGCTTCTTTTTCACAGTAAGGGCAGACTACACGCGTAAACCGCCATCCCTGGCCGCACGAGCTGCAATGCAAAAACCGCTTGCCGCCTTCTTCTTCAATCAAGGCAATCGACGGAAACTCGCCGCAGATCGGGCAATAGCCTTTCTCCCAGGCAAACTCTCCCAGCGCTGCAGCGGCATCTTTAGCACGCCGCTCCAAAAGAACACGCGCTATCAGGCTTAATAAAAAGGAAGCATTGGACGGAGATATTTTCAGATTATTTTCCAGATTATCCATCGCTTTGGTTTCATCACCAGGATGCGTCTCAAAGTAGTCCGCCAGACGCAGTTTACCTTTTTGAATCAGGTCGGACAAACGGTCCATTTCTGCGGCAAGTTTAGGTATGCCTTCTTTCACCGCTGAAATCAGGGATAAAGCAATTTCATTGAATGGATCGTCCGGCGCATACAAGCTGATCTGCTGAATGACGGAAACACCGGCACGCAGTTTTTCTTTATCAACAGATGAATAATCCAATTTTAGCAACGTAATAGAGGATGCCAGTTCTCTTTGCCGGGTGATAATCGGCCCGAAAGCTTTTAATAGTTCACTGGAATGAGGATTTTGCTCGATGGCACGTTCGATAATTTGATCCATGAGGGATTCTTCGGTAACATTGGACATTATTTTATATTTTCCTTAATAACTGTAATCAGCAGATTGATAAGAACTTCCTTTTTTGTAGGGGAAGTATATATTGATAAGAACTTCCTTTTTTGTAGGGGAAGTATATGAAGAGAAAATTTTTGTGTCAAGGGATTTTTAGAGCAAAATACGGTGTATTTTACAGACTATTGATCAAGTAATGGAGCACGACGAATTCTTTTCGATAAATCGATCCATCTTTTTGCTGATATCCTCACCAAACAGGCCATCTTGATCGTTTTTTAGACAGACCTATCCTGCATGCCTCAGATTGCATGTCCAAAGCGTTATGATCGGATATAGTCATCCCAGGAGTATTCGGGGTCGTGATAGAGATAATCGTAGTTGGGAGGCAGTTGAGAGTGTTCATCCATAATGTATGTTGTGGAAAACCGGCCCGTGTTGTGTATGCAGACAGGCGGGTCATGGATTTTCGGCGGCGGTCTTGACCTCACAAGCCACAGACCCAGATGTTCGAGGATAGCCCGGATCACTGTCGGATCCTCGATATTGCCGATGACCCGCATGGGGCCATTGCACTTCGGACACACCAAAGGGTCCACTTCATATATTTTTTGGATAAGCCGCGCCCAATTCCGGCGTAGGGTTTTAATATCCCCCTCCGGTTCGAGAATGCAGGGTATCATATCATCGCCGCCTTCCTTCTGTCTTTTCCCCCGAGAAACGTTACTATAGCGCCCGTAATATCTTACCATCTGTTCGCCCCTATTGGGGATGTGCGAACACATGGCGGCCAGCCATTCCAGGGCGGGGAAGCTCTTGCTTGATTTACCATCCTTGGCCCGATAGACGACCTTGCCTTCCTGATCGAGATAGGTCATCCGCTCCTGGGAGAGTGACGCCCGGATGATGTAGCGGGCCAGATTTTCCATAGCCGTATCGTCTTTTGGAGAAATCCTCTTGCCGCAGAAGACGTTGAATCCGGAGTGCCGCCATGTCGAGAGCATGGCGACCATCTCTTTTGTGATCTTCCCCTTGGCAAGAAGCATTTTGAATACCTTGTGCCGGAAGATCGCCTCCAGCTTTTTCAGTTCAAGGGGCGGGGCGACGCGGAACATGCCTCTTTTGCCGTAGAAGCAACCGTCCGTCACGAGGATATGGCAATGCGGATTGAATCCGAGGAAATCACCAAAAGTCTGGATAGCGATGACGGCGCCGGGGATGGGATCGTTTTGCGGAACCGCCTCCTGGAGAAAGAGCTTCAGGGATTCCCAGGCACAGCGGCTGAGATCGGCAAGAAGGCTTCTGTCGTAAAGAAAGTAGCGACGGAGAATTTTCGGAATGCCGAAGACAAAATGCCGGTGGGGAATCTTCTTGAGGACATTCATGCATAGCCACTCCCCGAATTCCACCACGCGCTTCTGATGGCATGAGGGGCAGAAGTGGCGGCGCTTACAGGAAAATGCCAGCAGGTATTCGTGGCCGCAATCTTTACACTTCACACGGGCGAAGCCGTTGTGCAGATCGCCGCAGTCGAGATAGCGGTAAATCACTTGCTCGATATAGGGCCGCCAGAATCCGTATTGCCTGGAGAAATGTTCATCATAGATTCTGACAAATGTTTCAAAATAGTCTTCGACGCATCGGTAATAATCGGATAACTTGGGATTCCGAGGGCGATAGACGGCAGCAGTAGGGAGCACGATCTCTCTCCTTCGAGAATATCATGCCTCCATAATGTAGAACGTCCGTTCTATTTGTCAAGGTAAATATTGGTTAACCAAAGATTATTGAAGCGGCAGAGGAAGCTCAGCAGAAACTGACGAAATAACCATTTTTCATCTCCTTTGCCATCATCCGAAATGTTCATTGCCCTTAAACTCCACAAATCCGCTTGCGTTGCAGCGTGGTGCGTCCCGCGCCGGTGTTTGGTATGTTCTTCCGGCTCATGCTTCTACCCGCCGTTGATATGCTTTTACCGGCTGTTCGTTCTGATCTATCTCCAGCAGCAAAGCGCCCCGGTTATAGCCTTCGTCAAGAAGTGCATCCCATTGGCCGGGTGACATGGTAATTACCAACCGACTTTCTTTTATCCGGCTCATGCTGACTTCTGTTAATTTTGGTCGTTTCATTTTTTTGTCCTTTTTAAAAATTACTATTTCATTACTAGGAAATTACTAGAAAATTACTAGCAATCACTATTCAAAAATTACTTACTATTACTATGTTCCCTTTAGGGAACTAGTAATTTATTAGGGCGGCCAGGGCATAAATGTACCAGAAGGTGCATACGATAAAGGCGTTTTCCGGAACACCAAAATCATCGGTTTCGACATACCGGTAAATATAACTGCCGTGTTTGAGCTCCCGTTCAATGGCGGCCACGGTTTGGGCAAAGCGCGGGTCATCGGCAGACAGGAATCCGATGTCGTGGAGCAGGAGAAGACTAGCATCCAGCGACTCGCCATCAAATGCGGCGGTAAAAGCCTGCTTTTTTTCGCTCCAGGCGCGCCGGCAAATCGTGGCGTGGATTTTATCCGCCTGATTCTGCCAATAATCGGCGCGATCCGTAATCCCGATATAAACGGCAATTCTGGCCAGGCGGTCGCAGGCTGCCCAGCACATGATGCTGGAAAAGGTATGAACACGCAAAGTATTGCGTGTTTCCCAGGGCCCCGAATCCGGCTGGTCATGTACGACAATGGCCATTTCACCCAGCGGCTCCAGTCGCGTGAAGAGGGCAACGCCGCCCCGGTGTGCCAACCTGCGGTCAAAAAAGACATGGGCCACCGCCAGGATGGCAGAACCATAAACGTCATGCTGAATCTGCTCGCAAGCCTGGTTGCCAATCCGGACAGGCCCCATACCCCGGTAGCCGGGCAGACTGGCGACTTCGCATTCATCCAGTCTGGCCTTGCCGTCAATACCATAAACCGGCTGAATACGGCCATTGGGTGTTCCCGCCACCACGTTGATGAGATAGTTTAAATAACGTTCCATGGTATTCGTCGTGCTAAGACGGTTTAAAGCATTCACGACAAAATAAGAATCCCGAAGCCAGCAGTAGCGGTAATCCCAGTTGCGTCCGGAGCCGGGCGCCTCCGGAATGGAGGTGGTCATGGCCGCGATGATAGCGCCCGTGTCCTGGAAGGTGTTCAGCTTCAGGGTAATGGCTGCACGGATAACCTCTTCCTGCCATTCAAACGGGATGGACAAGTCTCTGACCCAGGTATGCCAACTGTTGATGGTTTCGTTCAGAAAACGGCGGGAGAGATCATCGATGGCGTCCGTGATGGTTTCGTCCGGCCCCAGGATAAGCGTGGCGGTGGTTTCGAGGAAAAAGGGAAGCTCCTGGAGCACGGCGGTCACGGAGATATCCGTAGTCAACCGCAGAATCCAGGATGGCGCAACATAACGGATATGATGACTGCCGTGGGTCATCGTGCAATTTTGACCGCCATATTCACATAAGGGACGAACGCGCACGCAGATGCGGGGATTGCCGCTGATGCGGCGGATTTGCCGGATGATCATCATCGGCATGAACGTTCGGCCATACTGATGGAAGCGGGGTGAAAAGTCCGTGATTTCAATGACGGCTCCGCGGCTGTCTGTCAGACGCGTCACCAGGACTGCCGTATTGGGCAGGTAAGACTGCCGGGCCTCCACTTGATCCAGAAGCTCGACAACACAGAAGCCTGCACCCTCACCGTCGGGATGTTCATTCAGGAGTGAGCAGAAAACCGGGTCGCCGTCAAAGCGGGGCAGGCAGCTCCAGACAATTTCGCCCCGCTCATCGATGAGCGCTCCGATGCGGCAATTGCCAATCAGGCCGAGTTCAAGAGAATTTTTCATAGGGGTTCCTTCCGTGTTGGTGGTCCGGCTGTTTTTATAATTTAAGTTCGCTCCAGATCAGTGCTGCCGCTCCCAGAATGGCGCTTGCGCCCGTTTCCAATCCGGAAGGCATCAGTTTCACTGTACCCTGATAAACACGAAACAGAAAATCATTCATGTATTGTTCTGTGGGTTTCAGCAGCAGATCACCCGCGGCGGCTAATCCCCCCGCCAGAAAAATGGCCTCGGGGCTTACGTGAGCCACGGCGTCCGCCAGCTTCATCCCCAGAATCCGCGCAGTGCGGTCAAAAGCGGCCAGGGCAATGACATCTCCTTGCCAAGCCAGATCGGCGATAACTTTCGACGACATATTCTGATAGCTTATTTCTCTCAGCGGACTTGCATCGCACCGCAAGGCCAGCAGTTCCAGAGCCGTCCTTCTCAGACCGGTGGCCGACACATACGTTTCCAGACATCCTTTTTTCCCGCATTTGCACGCACGTCCGTCCGGGTCCACAACGGTATGGCCCAACTCGCCGGCAAAACCGCTTGCGCCATAAATCAGGCGGCCGCCGGCTACGATGCAGCTTCCCAGGCCGGTGCCCAGAGTGACAACAATGAAGTTCTTCATGCCGCGGGCGTTGCCGAAAAGCATCTCTCCCAGGGCTGCGGCATTGGCATCATTGGTGATGGAAACGGGCAGATCGTAATATTTCCCGATCAGCCCGACGAAATCAACCGACTCACCCCAGTTCAGATTGACGGATTTTTCGATAGTGCCCCGATCGTGATGGGCGTTGGGTGCGCCAATCCCGATTCCACTCAAACAATACGGGGAAGGAAGACTAACCCTGATCTCTTCGATTCGCTGATGAAGCCGGGACACAAAGGTTTGCGCAGACTCATCTGCCTGAGTTGGCATAGCCGTGACGTTAAAGATGGAGCCTTCGCGATCCACAAAGCCAAAGGATGTTTTCGTTCCGCCGATATCGATACCCAGCACCAGATCTCTGCCCTGCATCCAGCCCTCCAAAAAATCATAGTACCCAAAACTGATGGCTAAAATGACGGGCGATAAGAATAGTTTTAACCCAAAGCGATTGCCGGATTAGCCCGTCTCTTATTATTAGGAAACAAAGTGTATGTCAGATAGATCAGAGCCACGACATCTTTCGGACTCCCAAACCCTGCATATCCATGGTTGGAACATGCTCTCGCGTGTAAGAAGTATAGGGAAAGCCTTTCTTTATGTCAATGATGAACATGTTGAGCAAAAATCAGGTTAAATCTCTAATATATGGTTTCATAAATTTATGAATCAAAGAAAGTAGGATTATGCTTATGCTAACTGCAGCAAATACATCTAAAGAGATACCTGTCATTGCAACCCCAAGAGCAGTGCCGGCCGCAGGCGGATGTTCCATATCTATTACTACCATTGTGAATATGGCAGCCCCCACAGCAAAAGAATATACAACAGTGGAATATATTAAAGCTGGTTGTGGAATTAAGGAAAACAAAAATCCGCAGAGAAGACCAACCAATTGACCTCCTATGACATTTCTGGGTTGGGCGGTTATACTATCAGGCATTGCAAATACAATAAAAGCGGTAGAACCGATTGATGCTATTATTACTGCATGTTGCATACTTAAAAAATAAAGAACGATGAAAACAGACAAAGTGGCGAGGAGGCTCTGCATGACATAGTGCCTCCAATATTGTCTAAATTCCCTATCTATTTTTTTTATTGATTTTTTCATATGCCAACCTCAATTAGAACATATTTTGTAACCTGTTACGTTTGTATATAATATTCTTATAATAAATTTAAATATTTAGTTTTTTCCTACAAGCCATTTTTCTTCTACTGAAGCTTGCGCGGAAGCATTCACGCTAACCGCAAAACCGGCGCTTGTCATATAATTCACGATTTCCGCTTCCTTGCGAAAGCACACCGGCGTTTTAGTTAGTGTCCATCCGGAAAGTCTAACTCATTGAGATAATTTAAGGAAGGTGCATTTTTCTGTAGGTGATTGGGGCGAAAATATGTTAGGGTTGATATGTAATT
>CAYWRV010000093.1:0-7752 GCA_964460865.1 uncultured Smithella sp.
CCTGCCAGAGCTCTTCCGTCACAAACGGCATGAAAGGATGCAAAAGTTTGAGCATCGTGGAGAAAACTTCTTTCAATGTCCGCTGCGTCACCTGTTTTTGTTCCGGGCCGGCCTTGCCGTAAAGAGCAGGTTTACTTATTTCCAGATACCAGTCGCAGTACTCATGCCAGATGAAATGATAAATAGCGGCTGCGGCATCGTTGAAGCGATATTCATCCAGCGATGCCCGCACATCGGCGATGGCTTTATTCAGTCTGGCCTTGATCCATCTCTCCGGGAGGGAATCAGGCGTTTTGCACGGGACGGAGGGATCAAAGTCCGACAGACTTCCCAGGGTCAGTTTGGCGGCATTCCAGATCTTGTTAACGAAGAATTTGTATCCCTCAATGCGTTCCGGCGACATGCGCACATCGCGCCCCTGCGCCGTGTAAGCGGCCAGCGTGAAGCGGAAGGCGTCGGTGCCGTAACGTTCGATCATCACGATCGGGTCGATGACGTTTCCTTTGGACTTGCTCATTTTTTCGCCCTTTTCATCGCGGACCAGCGCATGCAGATACACGTCATGAAAAGGTACGTCCTTCATCACGTAAATCCCCATCATCATCATCCGGGCCACCCAGAAAAAGAGAATATCAAAACCGGTAATGAGCAGCGAAGTGGGGTAAAAAGTTTTCAGCGCCTTTGTTCTTTTGGGCCAGCCCAGAGTGGAAAAAGGCCACAGAGATGAACTGAACCAGGTATCGAGGACATCTTCATCCTGTCTTAGTGAGTTCCCCCGGCAATCAGGACAGGCATCAGGGTCTGTTGTGGAAACAATCACCTTGCCGCAGCCGTCACAGTACCACACGGGAATGCGATGCCCCCACCATAATTGCCTGGAGATGCACCAGTCGCGGATATTATTCATCCAGTCAAAGTAGGTGGCCTCCCAGGTGGCCGGGACTATTTTCGTTTTTTTCTTCGTCACGGCATTCATCGCCTGTTTGGCCAGGGGTTTGATTTTGACAAACCACTGTTTGGAAACCATCGGCTCGATATCGGTTTTACAGCGATAACACTGACCGACGTTATGACCGTAGGGCTCGGTGGCCACCAGGTAACCTTCTTTTTCCAGGTCCTCCAAAACATTGCGCCGCGCTTCGTAGCGTTCCTGCCCCTTGTATTTTCCGCCGCGCTCGTTGATGATACCGTGCCCGTCCATAACCGAGATGATTTCCAGATCATGTCTTTGCGCCATGGCAAAGTCATTGGGATCGGAGCCGGGCGTGATCTTCACCGCGCCCGAGCCGAAATCCATCGTCACGTAATCGTCGGCGATAACGGGGATCTTTTTATTCATCAGCGGCAAAACCACCATCTTGCCGATCTTGTCGCGGTAGCGAGGGTCATCAGGGTGAACAGCCACAGCCGTATCTCCCAGCATCGTTTCCGGACGGGTGGTGGCGACAACAATCTCGCCGTCGCCGTCGGCGAAGGGATAACGTATATTCCACAAAAAGCTCTGGTCCTGTTTGAATTCCACTTCCAGATCGGAGATGGCGGTGTGACAGCGCGGGCACCAATTGACGATATAGTCACCCTGGTAGATCATCCCCTCGTTATAAAGACGGACAAAGACTTCCCGGACAGCCTGCGACAGCCCCTCATCCATTGTAAAGCGCTCGCGCTCCCAGTCGCAGGAGCAACCCAGGCGCTTGAGCTGATTGATGATCACTCCGCCGTACTTTTCTTTCCATTCCCACACGCGGGCGAGAAATTTTTCACGCCCCAGTTCATGGCGTGATATTCCCTCCTTCATCAATTCCTGCTCCACCACGTTTTGCGTGGCGATGCCTGCGTGATCCATACCCGGCATCCACAAAGTGTTGTAGCCCTGCATCCTCTTGAAGCGGATGATCACGTCCTGAAGGGTGTTGTTGAGCGCATGCCCCATATGGAGCATCCCGGTCACATTGGGTGGCGGAATTACAATGGAAAATGCCGGCGCGTCGCTTTTGTCCTTAGCGTGAAAAAAATTATTTCTAATCCAGTAGTCATACAATCTTTGTTCGGCCCCGGCCGGTTCAAACGTTTTTTCTAGTTCTTTGGTCACCATGTAATAATTTTCCCCCTATACAAATACACAAAAGGGCTTTCGCCCTTTTCGACTCTATTGCAGGGCTGATCGTCACAAGAGCTTTACCGTAAACGATCAGCAGATCATCCCTTTAAATCCACAATTCACTGATAATTCCACTTGTCTTTGAGCGCCCTGATGCTCAACAGCGCCTCCACGCCGGCCACCGTGTTATGCAGGGCGAATTCACCTGTTTCTTCACTCCTGACGACCATCAGGCCGCGGGTTGTGGCCACCATGGCCGGATTGAAATAGGGCGAGGTGCTGATAACATCGGGAAAAGGAGACCTGAAACCGTCAAACCTTTTCGCCAGCGTCTTGTCCCCGGTCACCGTGATCATGACATCCTGGAGCATCACGGCAAAGTTCGCTCTTGTCAAAAATGAGTCGGGGGCAAAATTTCCCTCCGGATCGTTCTCCAGACCTTTGACACCTATTTTTAAAATACCTTCTATGTCTTCCTTCCACGGGTTATTGGCGATGTCACCGGCAGTTGTTACGGTCGGTACCGCCCCGCGCAAATTCATGCGGATGGATTTTGGCGCTTTTTGTTCGTATAAGTCACCAATTTTCAGTTCCCTCATCAGCAGGACGGCCGCATCGGCACGCGTAATGCTGTCAGCCAGGGCGATACGCTTTCCCGCATCCGTGATGGGCATCGCCTGCTGCACTTTACGCAAAAAAGCAAGCTCGGCCAGCGCCTCGGCAAGATATTCCGACTTAAGACGGGCGACCCTGTCAAACATCACGCCCGCCTCATGGAAATAACAGGCCTGCCTGTAGGCCAGTCCCATAAAATAGCAGGCGGAGGCATTTTCCGCATCAATGGCGAGCGCCTCGTTGAACTCCACTTCGCTTCTGGCAAGCCAGTCGCCATCGAGCCTGCTTTGCGTGTAATAACGGATCATCGCGGTATGATTCAGAAGCCTCTCCGTATCCGTCACGGCCAATGTGCGTGCCCTGTCCAAGTCGGCTTTTGCGCCACGGAAATCGGACGTGTAAGCTCTGACCAGCCCCCTGCCGGTTAGAGCCTGAGAGTTTTTACTATCCAGCTTAAGAGCCATTTCAAAGGCCCCGGCGGCCTGGCTGAATTTATCCTGATCGAGAAGCTTCATTCCCGTGTAAGTATAATTACCGGGAGAATCAAGCTGAACCAAAGGCATTAAAAGCGCACTCTCACAGCCTGTGAGGGACCAGACAAGCCCGAACACAGTCAGAGTGACTAAAGTTTTACATCCCCTGCCGGGACCAAACACTTGCTTTGCCATTCATTCCACCCGGGTGGATACTACGGTTGCAGACCCATCCTTGATCATTGAAAACGCCTATCTTCACTAGCGTTTGTGCTTTTTTAAGTCAAGTCAATATTGGACAGCCACACCGCGGACGAGGCCGCCGGGAGCGATAAAACAGCCCTTAATAAACCGGCGGTGTCTGAAACACTTCGACGGTTTTTTTTATTTTTTTAAATTGATCCGGCCCGAACCAGGCGATGGAGCGATCCGCGCAAAACCAGGTCATCTGCCTTTTTGCATACTGCCAGGTCGCCCGGCTGATCAACTCTAGCGTCTGAGGCCACTCATAGCGCCCGGCAAGAAATCCGAGTATCTGCTTATAGCCCATCGCCTGCAGTGGCTTTAAATCTTGACTGTAACCTCTCTTCAAAACTTCACGCACTTCATCCACCAGACCGTCACTGGCCATCTGTTGTACTCTGAGGTCTATTCTTCTTTTAAGCTCGGCGCGCTCGACATGCAGGCCGATCTTACAAACATCGTAGCGCGAACCGGCAAAGGCATGCTCACGTTGCATGGTAACAATTGATTGGCCGGACTGTTCAAACACCTCCAGCGCGCGGATGACGCGCACCCAGTCGTTGGGATTAATCTGCGCGGCGGCCAGCGGGTCTTTTTCTTTCAGCAGACCGAAAAGATGGCCCCTGCCGTGGCGATCACGGATTTGTTTATAAAAATCACGAATGCTCTGATCAACAGGCGGGGTGGCCAGGATCCCGTGTAAAAGCGCCCTGATATACAGCCCTGTGCCTCCAACGACGAAAATGTTCTTTCCCGCTCGGGCAAGACCCTCAATTACGCTGCCTGCCTGATCCGCGTAAAGGGCTGCGTTATATTCCTCGTCAGGATCCACAACATCGATCAGATGATGCCTTACCGCTTCTCTCTGGGCCAGGGTCGGTTTGGCCGTTCCGATATCCAGATAGCGGTAAACCTGCAGTGAGTCCGCGCTGACAATCTCACCACCCATGGCAAGTGCCAGTTCCACGGCCAGTCCCGTTTTCCCCGTCGCGGTGGGCGAGCAGATGACAACCAGTTTGATTTTCGCCATGCTATTTCCGCTTGAACATTCTTTCGATTTCGGAAAGGGAGAACCTCACACTGACCGGGCGCCCGTGGGGGCAGGTCGAGTTGAAGGGCGTTGCCGCCAGATCGCTGCACAGTGAGGCGACTTCTTCCGGTAAAAGAGCGCTTCGCGCCTTGACGGCGGCGCGGCAGGCAAGCGATGCCATGATCTTTTCTTTTCGCTCCTCCAGTGGCTGCGACGAAATACCGTCCCGGAGCTGATCCGCCAGGTCGGCGACGATTTCCTGCGCCGGGATGTGCGGCAGACAAGCTGGCACGGCCTTTAGCGCAACCGAGTCACGGCCGTAAATTTCCATCTCCAGACCCAACTCGTCCAGAAGCGGCAGGGCCGCCTCCAAAAGAGCGATTTGGGCGGGCGTGACGGTGACTACCTCCGGCACCAGCAGAGGCTGGCTGGCTACCCGCTTGGCCGAAGTCGCCTTCAGACGCTCGAGCATGATCCTTTCATGGGCCGCGTGCTGATCAATAAGCATGAGTCCATCCGGAGAGCCAAAAACAAGATAGGCGCCGGCAAACTGCCCCAGATACTCATGACCGTCAAAGTTTACATGCCCCGTGGGAGGCTCTGCTTTATTTGTCGTGATGTATGGCCCGCCGGCATCAGCCACACGGTCAAACAGATCCGGATTGATCGCCCGCTCGAGATTTTGACGCGAAAAAAGACCATACGGCACAGCTCCACCGGCAGAGCCGCCTTTCGGTTTCCAATAGCCTGACGAGGCGGATGTTTTCTCGCGCGGCGCCAACCGATAGCCGAACGAGGGACCTAATGCCTCCGTTGCCTGATCACCGGCAAGGCTACGGGCTACGGATTTGGAAATCAGACTGTAGATTTCCTGAGAGTTTCTGAAGCGCACTTCGAGCTTTGCCGGATGAACGTTTATGTCCACCTCCTCGCCCGGCAGGCTTAGAAAAAGGACTGCCGCCGGATAACGGCGCGGTTCGATGACCTGGCGATAGGCGGCCAAGAGAGCGTGTGTGACGCTGTTGTCACGGACAAAGCGCCCGTTCACGAACAGATAAATTCCTCTGGAGTTGGACCTGGTAAAAGAGGGAGTGGAGATAAAGCCGGCCAGTGACGCCCGCTCCGTTTCACCGGAAACAGACAAAGATTGATCCTGAAAATCCCTGCCCATGACCATGGCAATACGCTCACGAATGTCTTTCGCGACGGGCGCGGCAAACACCTCCCGCCCGTCTGCCGTAACCACAAAGCGCACGTCGGGGCGCGCCAGCGCTATGCGTGTGAGAGCATCCATACAGGCGCTGTGTTCAGTCGCCTCAGTTTTGAGAAATTTCCGGCGCGCCGGTACATTGGCAAAAAGCTCTCTGACCATGATGCGTGTGCCGGCCGGTGCTCCCGCCGGTGTTATCCCGGCAATCACTCCCGCCCGCACGACGGCTTTTGTTCCCTCCAGGTCATCGGCACGCCGGGTGAGCATTTCCACTTTGGCGACCGAGGCGATACTGGGCATGGCCTCTCCTCGGAATCCGTACGAGCCGGTTCGGTAAATATCTTCAAGACTGGATATTTTACTTGTCGCATGGCGTTCAAAAACCAGCGCCACATCCTCCCGCTCGATTCCGGCCCCATTGTCGGTGACCGTGATGGATTTACAGCCACCTGCCTCTAGTTCGATACGGATATCGGTCGCACCCGCATCAATGGAATTCTCCACCATCTCCTTGACGATGGACGCAGGCCTTTCCACCACTTCACCGGCGGCAATCTGATTTGCTATCTCCTCCGACAACACGGTGATTCTTTTTGTCAATTTGTGCCTTTCCTGTAAAAAGCCAAAACCCCTTGTGTGCAGATCCGGCCGTTTTATGATGCCGTCATCTCCGGCCTCAATCCAGTAAAATCAAAACACGACAATTTTTCAGAAAATGATTTTCCGCTTCAAGGGAGAGTAAACGAAACGCATCGTCATTGGCGATAACCAGATCCGATCCGCCCGCAGGACCGGTGCCGATTGCTCTCACAATAATCGGGTTCTCTCCCGCCCGTTCATTTCTACCTGGAATTACGCTGTCGCGGGAATAGCCGCATGCCCCCCTGTCGGTGGAGCATTCATGGCTCCTGGCGCTGAATCCGTAAATTTCTCTGCCTTTTTCGTCGTAAAGATGCGGCCAGATAGCGGGGCGAAACTCAAAGCCGCGTGCATCAATCACCAGGCCGGTAGCGAAACGGCCGGCCGTCTCAGCACCATCAGGCGACGCCGAGGTTTTTGACACGGAGGCTACAGCCGTTGCCGATGCGGCGGCTATCCTTTTTTCAATACCGGAAGGAGTGAGGATCTGAGAAAGCTCACCATACAGTGGCAGGCGTAGTTTTACTTCCACCGCGCCGCCGGGCAGATATAGCAGTCCGGTTTGAGCTGCCTTCTTTATCAAACCTTCAACCTGAATATTGATGATGTCATTTTCCGTCATTAACATCCCAACCGTGGTCATGGAATCAACCGCGATGTTTTTTGTCAACTCCAGCAGATTGCGCCCTGCCTCTACCCTGGCGTTACGGACGGCGGCCGGTCTGGCACTGATCCTTTTCATATTTTCCGCCAAAATCACGGCTTTCCCGGTTGCCTCCAGGTAGCCTGCCGACCAGTTGATAAGGCCCGCCCGTTCTTTTGCGATAAACTCACCGGCGTCGGCCGTCTTTTGCATAAAAACCGCCTGTGGCATAAGCAATGCTATTGCCGCCGTAACGGTCGCGCATACTGATTTCAGATTCATTTGATCTCCCCGGCGATTTACAAGAGATGCTGACGGTTGATTGAAAACCGGCAAAAAACTAACAAAATATTATGGCCGTTGCAACCACCATTTAAGAATCATATATAAAGCCCTTCGCGACGAGAGTCGTGCTTGAAAGTCATATAGTTATGTGATAGTTGACAGCCGCGCTCAATAAAAGAGTGACGCGCTTGAGACACAAAGCTGGCGCCTCCGCGCTCGACTCTTCAGGCGGCCTGGCCGCTATTTTTCAAAGACACAGGAGAAATGGCACTATGGACTACAAAGAAACCTTGAATCTTCCTCAAACCGACTTCCCGATGAGGGCAGACCTGGCCCGGCGCGAGCCGGAGATGCTCGAAAAGTGGGAACAGATGGATATATATAAAAAAATCCGCGCCTCAGCCAAAGGCCGAACCCCTTTTATCCTCCATGACGGCCCCCCGTACGCCAACGGTAACATTCATCTGGGCACGGCACTGAACAAAATCATCAAGGACATCGTCATCAAGGCCA
>CAYWRV010000094.1:0-7584 GCA_964460865.1 uncultured Smithella sp.
ACGGTCTTTTGGGTTACACCGGTGGCAGGGGTATTATTATCTCCACGCTGGAGGAAGTGGACAAAATACCTTACAACGAGAAGGTTTGCGTGGTGGCTCAGACAACGCAAAATCTGGATGACTACAATAAAATCGTTGAAAAGATAAAAGAAAAATGCTCCCAGGCGGTTGTGTTTAATACCATTTGCTCTTCCACCGAGCAGAGACAGGCGGAAGTTACAGCCATGGCCAGTGAAATGGACGCGATGTTCATCGTCGGCGGTAAAAACAGCGCCAATACCAGAAGACTGGCCGATCTTGCTCAAAAAAAACAATCATCCACCTTTCACATTGAAACCCCCGCAGATATGGAAAAGATCGACTTCGGCCCCTATAATCGTATCGGTGTTTCGGCGGGCGCTTCCACGCCGAACTGGATTATCGACCGGGTGATGGACAAAATCATGGATGGCCAAAGCAGGAAACTAAAAAACATCGGCACACTGCTCAATTTATGGATTTATGCAATTAAAACGGATATTTATTCGGCTATTGGCGCCGGGTGTTTATGCCTCGTGTGTATGCTTCTGCAAAATATTCCCGTAAGCCTTACTTTTATAGCTATTGCCTCTCTTTTTGTTTATGCGATGCATGTTTTACATCGCCTGCTGGGACGCAAACCGGCCAATCTTGTCGGCTCTTTCCGGGAAGAAAGTTACCAAAGATACGGGAAATTATATTATTATACTGCCGGACTTTCTATCGTGTTTGCTCTTGCCCTGGCTTTTAATAAAGCTCTTCCTGTATACGCTGACCGGCGCGCTTCCGTCAGGACGGCTGGCCGGCAAAGCCTTCACACCGGGTCTCACCCCGGAACCCCATGCGTCGAAGAATATTCTGGACAACATCCGGGATGTGGCCAAACTCAAAGCGGAAAACATGAACAACAATATCGCTTTCAATGTCAAAGTCGTCCCCGGTGCACAGGAGTCGCATCAGAAAGTCGTGGATAATATTTATTCCTACGTCAAAACCTACAGCGATCTGGGCGGTATGCAGATGCAGTTGAACGTCGTGTCGTCAAAAACGCTTCGCGACGCCATGGAACATCCGGAGAATTATCAGAATCTGCTTGTCCGCATCTCCGGCTACAACGCCTATTTTGTAACGTTGAACAGAGAAATGCAGATCGAATTGATCGAACGCGCGGAATTCGGCATATAGATCAATATTGGATGAACTCGGCAAAAGTGCAAAATGTAGTCACCCCGGCGTCGGCCGGGGGCCAGTTCAGATAACACTGGATTCCGGCCTCCGCCGGAATGACGGGTCCATGAGTTGTGATTTTTTTTACGAAACAGTCACTAGTGGGAAAAACAATTGATTATGAAAGAAAATGAAATCAAATCCCCTTTAATTCTCGAAATCAAAGGCAACAGCCTGGATGACGGACCGGGTATCCGTTCCGTCGTGTTTTACAAAGGCTGCCCTCTTTCCTGCGTGTGGTGTCACAACCCGGAAAGTAAAAAAGCCGTCAAGGAAATATCCTTTGACGCAAAAACCTGTATCGACTGCGGAGCCTGCCGCGAGGTTTGTCCGAAAAACGCGCTGGGCCGCGATAATCCTTTTTACATCGACCGCAGCAAATGCGATCTGTGTTTTCTGTGCCTTGATGTCTGCCCCTCGGGTGCGCTGGACAGCGTCGGGAAAGCAATGTCCATCAACGATATTATGAATAAAATTTTGCCGGATAAACCCTTCTTCGATACATCGGGAGGCGGGGTAACCCTTTCCGGAGGCGAGCCGACGCTTTTTATGGACTTTACCTCCGGCCTTTTGAAATCGCTCAAACAAAACAACATTCACACCCTTTTGGAAACCTGCGGTTTCTTTGACATCCATAAATTTATGGACAGGCTTTATCCGTATCTGGACGCTATTTATTTCGATATCAAAATCATCGACCGTGAGGCGCATAAAAAATACTGCGGCGTGTCCAACGAAACGATTCTGGATAATTTCAGACTCCTTTTCCGGCAGGCAGCGGACGACGGAAAAATGTTTCTGGCGCGCACCCCGCTGATTCCCGATATGACAGACACTGAAAGCAACATTCAGGGCATTGCGTCGTTTCTGAAAAGTCTTAACATCACCGAAGCCGCTCTTCTCGCTTATAATCCGTTATGGCATGAAAAAAGCGACAAAGTCGGTGTGAATGATCCTTACAAACACAGCAAGGTCATGACGTCTTTTCGCGACAACGCCGTCATGGAAAGATGTAAAACCATCTTCGGAAATGCGGGCATAACAGAAACCAAACGTTAATACCGCGTATCATAAACGGGAGGAAATCACACAATGACGTCGCCAGAGAAAATAGCACAACCGGTTTTGGTCACCGGCGCCACGGGATTCATCGGCAGCAGGGTCGTTCAGAAACTATTACAAAACGAAACCGCCGTCAAAATACTGGCGCTGCCCGGTGAAGCCGTGCCGGCTGCGTGGGCGGAAAAAATTGAAATTGTGCGGGGAAGCATCTCCGATCCCAGGGCTGTGGAAAAGGCCGCCAACGGAGCTAAAACCATTATTCATCTGGTGGCTATCGTAACCGACTGGGGCGATGAAAAAGAATACTGGGAATTTACCGTCGAAGGCAGCCGTTTGATTTTTGATGAGGCGGTGAAACAAAACGCCCGGATCGTTCTCGCCTCAAGCATAGCCGTTTATGGCGACAACATTTACAAGCAGCCCTGCCCGGAAGATACGCTTTACGGCAACACACTGGGACCCTACAGCAGGACAAAACAGGCGCAGGAAAAGCTCGCCTGGAATTATTACCGGAACAAGGGCATGAAACTTACCGTGGTTCGTCCGGCCAACGTCTACGGGCCGCGCTCCGGCCCCTGGCTTCACGACGTGGTGAATGTCCTTCGCAGCGGATCGCCCGGCCTGATCTCCGGCGGACAGATGAACGCGGGACTGGCCTATGTCGATAATGTGGCGGATATCCTCATCCTTGCGGGAACTTTCGAAAAGGCACTGGGCAACGTTTACAACGCCTGCGACGGGCTGGACGTAACGTGGAAACGATATTTTACGGACATCGCCAACATCATCGGCGTGGGCAATCCAAAATCCCTCCCCCGGCCGCTGGCAGTCCTTGGAGCTTATTTACTGGAAGGAATTTATAAATTGCTGGGCATTAAAAAACGTCCTCTCATTACGCGCGAAGCCTTGAATCTGGTGGGCTCAGACAACCGGATACCGATCGACAAAATTCGACGCGAGCTCGGGTATGAACCCGTCATTTCCTATGCCGAAGGATTAAAGCATATTCGGGAGTATCTTCATCAAGACCCGCCGTGTAAAAAAACTTAAACGCGTTTTTTGGAGTCATGACCGTTTTGAAGTCGTTCGCGTTTATTCAGAGTTAATTCCCGGCAAAAAAGCCTATGCCGCGACGGGAGAAAAACCGCCTGCCGAAGGCAAGAACCATCAGGCCGAAGACAAACGTACGTGTAAACCATGCCGGCAACTTCACCAGAAACGCAAAGGCATCTCCCCGCTCCATGTGATCAAAGTCAGCCGGCATATTCCTTTTGACCCTTTTCAGAAATTGAAATCTTTGATCCGACGGATTGAAGGTGTTCGATCCCGGAAACATATTTTTGAGACAAAAGGGATAATCCTCATGCACCAGCGATATCTTGTATTGATGACGGTAGGCGTCCAGGGCGCGGATTAATTTATCCGACGCCTTAAAGGAACAATCGAATAGGATTTTTATTAGAAAACTATGGTTGTAATATCCATTCACGATTCTGGGATTGCCTGAAATCGACATGAACGCGTAGTGTTTGATGCCTTCATCGTGCCTGCTTTGCAATATCCAGCGCATATTGCAGAAGACCATGTTTCTGGCAATATTACGGTGATGAAACTCTCTGAGCACCATGGTCTCATCATTGCTGTAGATAAAGATGGCGTCATGGACGAAAAGACTGCCCGCGCAAAAACCGATAATCCGGCGATCCAGCACGGCATAACTCAGCATGTCGCATTTTTGGATATAATGGGAAAAATCCTCCTGGGATTTCCAACACTCCTGCTCTACGGCGGCACATCCCTCGATGATGTCCCTTAAGGCATTCATATCCGCCTTCCGAAGATCCGCCAAATAGTAGTTGATGCCTTCTCTTTCGATGATCCGGAAATCCTGATGATCAACAGGCAAATAACCATCCTCCGATGGATTTTCTAGCGGTTCCTGATAATGTTCGGTCTTTGGCATAATGCATCCCACTGGTTTGGCCATCCCGGAAAATCACTTTACCCGACGGCTTTTGTGTCGCTCCGACAGGAGCATGACGATTCGGCAAATCATGTGCTATTTAAAAATTTTCCGCGAGGGCAATGACGGGCAATTTATGTCAGAAACAAGAAGCGTTTTTCTTTATCATCGGATTTTTGTGAAAAATTAAAACATCCCGCCATTGACGCCGATGACCTGCCCTGTCACGTAAGACGCATCGTCGGAACATAAAAAACAAATCACTTTGGCGACTTCTTCGGGCCGGCCCACACGCGCCATGGGAATGATTTTTTTGATGTCATCCATCGGCATGTCGCGGATCATGTCCGTTTCAACGGGACCCGGCGCGACAACATTCACCCGAATGCCGAAACGCGCCACTTCCTTGGAGAGCGAACGCGTGGCGGCGTTGATGCCGGCCTTGGCCGCAGCATAATTGGCCTGACCGCGATTCGGCAGGATCGAGGAGACAGAAGAAACGGAAACAATGGCCCCGCGTTTCTTTCGAATCATTTCCCTCAAAACAGGCCTGGTCACGTGATAGAAACCGTTCAACGTCGTGTTGACGACATTGAGCCAGTCCTCCTCATCCATCATCACAAAAAGGCCGTCGGCCGTGATGCCGGCATTATTAACCAGGGCATCGATTCTTTTGTGCGTCTTTATGATTTGATCAAGCGCTGTCCGGACCTCTTCTGCATTTGCCACATCAAACCGGCACAATGTTCCGCCGGATCCTGCCTGCTCAACCTGAGCCAGCGTTTCGGCGGCTGCCGCCTCATTGGATTTGTAATTGATCACTACAAAGTAACCGTTTTTGGCCAGTTCCACGGCGGTGGCCCGTCCTATCCCGCGGCTCGCCCCCGTTACAAGAGCCGTCTTTTTTTCTTCCATGATCTGCACATCATCCTCGAATATTCTGTTCAACCGCGTCCCTGTCGAAGCGGATTGCCTGAAGCACGGCCGACAGCAGAATGTCGTCGCCCGCCTTTACCACTCCTTCGATGACACCGTAATCATCAAACGAAGAAAGACCGTTAACGGTGACCGTGATCCGCGTACCCAGAGGCACCGTCGCCGTCCTGAATTCGGCGGTTTTGATGCCGACCAGCCACCCTTTTGTGCCGCCCATGCTCTTTTTCATCCGTTTATGCCCTTCGATCAGAGCGGACGTCTGGGCAATGGCTTCAATTAAAACAAGCGCACTCACCGCCTTGCCGTCGCACAGCGGCCAGCGTTCGTTGACCACGGCTGCGGCCGAACCGGAATCGTCATCGAGCTCAAGAATTTCCGTGATGACTTTAATCGGCTCGCGGTGCGGTATCAGCGCTTCGATGTCCATCATCGATCCATTCCTTCATTTTTTTCTTTCAATAAATTAAAAAATACTGCAGAAGTCAATCAAAACATTCAACAGGGCCTGCTGTGCAAAAGGCATTGACACGAATTGTTTTTTTTCTATAATCATAAAAAATCTTCAGGGGAGAAATAAAATAATGAAAAAGCATTATTTGATATTATTGATGATCTGCGGGGTATTATTGACGGCCGGCCCTGTCGCGGCTCAGGATGCGGTGGAATTGAAGCTGGCGCATTTCATACCGTCCACGCATATTCAACACCAGAAGACCTTCCTGCCCTTCGCCCAAAATGTGGAAAAACTGTCCGGCGGCAAGGTGAAGATTAAAATCTATCCAGCGGGCACTCTCGGGGGAGCGGTGCAACTTCCGGACGCCGTCAAAACGGGTATCGCGGATATCGCTCTGATCTTTCCGTCCATGACCTCCGGCCGGTTTCCCCGATTTTCGGCGTATGATCTGCCGTTCCTCTTCGATAATCCGCAGCAGGCCATCCAGGTGGCTTACGACCTTTATGAACGCTGGTTTGCCGAGGATCTCAAGGACTATAAACTGCTCTGGATTTATTGCACCGACATGGGGCAGTTGTATTCCGTCGACAAACCGATCCTGACGATGGAGGATTTCAAGGGAATGAAATTGCGGTCGCCTTCCGCGTCCATGAGCGACGCCCTGAAGCGGCTGGGCGCCAATCCGGTGGGAATGCCGATCACGGAAATGCACATGGCCCTTGCAAAACACGTTATCGATGGCGCGCTGACCCCCAATACGGTTGTCGCGGACTTCAAACTCTACGATCAAATCAAACATATTACCCAAACGGATTTTTATATTTCCATCATGGCCGTGGTCATGAATAAGAAGAAATATGAGGCGCTGTCTCCCGCCGCCAAACAGGCCATTGACAACGCGGCCGGAAAATCCTGGGGGCTTCACGCCACCGGTGTGTATGACGATTACTCCAGGGAAACTGTCAATCAGCTGCGGACGTCAGGCAACGTGAAAATTCATGACATGGCCCCGGGCGAAAGAAAGAAAATCCGGAACCAACTGGCAGGCATGGAAAGCGACTGGATCCGGCAAAACAGCGAGAAGGGAATTCCTGCACGTGAGATGATGGATGCCATACACTGCGCTTCGGCTAAAATAAAATAGGGCGCGTGCGGTTGTGAAGAGGGTCTTTTCCTGCATACACAAAACGGCAACCGGCTTAAACGGCGTCGCCGCGGGGATCATTTTTATCCTGATGATTCTAACCGCGGCAAATGTTCTTTTGAGAAAGCTGACGGGCATCAGCATAACCGGAATGACGGAAATCAGCGAATTGATGATGATCATCCTTGTCTTTTTCGCGCTTGCCCAAGCGGAAATCATGAATCGCCATGTCAGCGTTTCCCTTTTGACAGATCGCCTGACCTCCGGGGCCAGGAAATATTTAGCCGTCATCACGTCTCTTGCCAATGCCCTGTTTTATGCGCTCATCACGGCGGCGGCGATTGTTTACGGCTCTTCGCTAAGACTATCCGGTGACGTATCCATGGATCTCCAGATTCCAAAATATCCCTTCGCCTATATCATTGCCTTCGGCGCTGCCGTTCTCAGTTTCGTCTTTTTCAAAAAAACCCTGGCATCGATAAAGGATGAAAAAGTGCTATGACCCCGGTAACCGTCGGCGTATTCGGCCTCATCGTCATGGCCGTCCTCATTATGATTCGCGTTCCGATCGGTTGCGCAATGGGCCTTGTCGGTCTGGCGGGATTTTCCATCCTGTCCTCTCCGGACGCGGCCTTTTCCATGCTGGGCATGGTCGTCTATCAGACCGTCTCCTCCTACGCCCTGACCGTCATTCCGCTCTTTTTCCTGAATTGATATTGATTGATATTGAATTGATAAGAACTTGCTTTTCGTTGCCGTCAGTATAAGAAGCATGGCCTT